>DXLM01000037.1 GCA_019414725.1 Bacteroides sp. | reverse complement strand
CAGAATATATTGTTTCATCTATTTTTTCTATTACTAAAATGTTTCGGTTTATTCAATTAAAGAATGTGTGCAGCTCTACGGCAAAAGCACATCCGCATCTGTTGAACGGATTATCCGAATGTATCCCGTCAACAGATATACCTTATGTTTCAGCAATAAAAAGGAGGAGCGCGCAAATGGATACATTGCGCACAAAGCGCTTTCGCGCGGAAAGTATTTGTCTTGTATTCCAAAACATACAACACAGGACGGAATACAGTCATCTCTGTCTGCCCCCCGGGCTCCAGAGTCTGGATAGTGCTCAGATGAGCAATTGAGATTACCTGTCCTGTGGTATGCGTATGGTGTTTTTCGGACGAAGGATGAGAGTGCACAATCATCACCCCGTTCACAATATGAACGTGGGTAAACAAAGTGATGCTTACCTGATACGTTAAAAACAGCGTCAGCAGTAATAACGGGGCTACTATGTACCTTCTCTTGCTCAACTATTTATTTCTTTTCCTCGCCAAACAACAATTGATAGTCTTTTTTCGCGGCAGGCACAGTCCATTCCTCCGGAATAAACTTCCACTGGTGCATAGCATGAGGATGCAGCACTTTTTCCTGCTCAATATATTGCATCAGATAATAACGCAAATCCTTATCGGTTGCAAAAATAATACGTTTTGCCAAATCTTCCTTGGAAATTCCAGCTCCAAGAGTCAGTAAATCTCCGCCACCGTTCCCACGGTAAGAATTCAAAGCCACTTTATAAACCTTATCCATACTGAAAGGAGTCCCGTCCGACATGCTCTGAATCGTGATTTTCTCTCCTGCCGGCTTGGTCACGTCCACCGTATAATTAATGCCTGCGGCAGAGTCAAAGTTAAAGCTGAAATTCTTGAAATTAGCACGCTTCCCCTTCTCCACCGGCTCCTTGAAAAGCATCAGGTGGTCCTCGGAACTCTTCATCTGATTAGTCCAGATGGCGTATGCCATTTCCAGGAAACCTTTAATTTCCTTGCCCGAAAGTTCCATCACATACAGCATGTTCTCGTACTTGTACAAATTGAACATATCACTCACATAGATGTCTCCTTCTTTAATCTCTGCCCGGAAGGACAACGGAGCACAGAAAGACACTTCAGCACCCGAAATTTCCAATTGCAACTGATGAATCAGGTCTATGAAAGGAGAAGAACCGAAATAAGCATCCTTCGCTGTGATGGTACGTGAAATTGTACCGATTTTACGGGATACAAAGTCATTTACAGCCTTGTATTGAGGGGCAAACTTATCCATAAACTCCCGGCTGACAGGATACTTGTTCATATCCGCCAATCTACCTTCCACCGACTTCTCCACTACTTTCCCATCTTTCTTTGTTACGGTCAGGGTCACATCCGAAACTACATTGGCATTGTTTGCCGGGTCAATGACCAGCACACTGTCTCCTGCCACATTCTGCACCTTTACACATTCCCTAGTATGGTCGTGCCCCATCAGCACCACATCAAAGCCCGAAACCCGTTTGGCTACATCCATAGAGGCATCTTCCACCACCTGTCCCAACACGTTGCCCGACTTTCCGGCATGAAACAATCCCACAATGACATCAGGATTCTCTTTTTCCTTTATAATCTTCACCCATTTGCGTGCGCAGGGCTCCATTTCCTCAAAATGCAGACCACTCCATAATTTCTCCGGCAACCATGAAGGAATGGCCGGAGTAATCATACCCAGAACCGCTATCCTCACTCCGTCGCGCTCCAACACCTCGTAGGGTTTCAGATAAGGTTTTCCAGTGGCATTGTCTATTATATTAGCCCCCAGTACCGGAAAATCGCACTGTTTTATCCAACGGTCGTACACCGCATGCCCAGTCTCTACATCATGGTTACCCATATTACCTACCACATATCCCATATAATTCATCATATCCGCCGCAACATGAGTAGACACGGTATCCATAAAATTATAATAGTAAGCTGTAGGCTGACCTTGCAGGATATCCCCATTATCCATCAACAGGCAATTATCCCCATATTTCTCACGCTGTTCTTTCACAAAGGAATGAACACGGGCAAGACTTCCACTCCATTCTTTCCGTTCGATAAAGTTATACGGAAAGAAATTCCCGTGCACATCACTGGTTTCTATAATCTTGATAACCACTTCTTCCTGATTATTGGATGCAGACAACTGCATACCTGCCCACAACAGCAGGGCACTGATACATATTCTATATTTCATTTCTCTATTCTTTATTCTTTTTTAGTCAAAGGATGCGTGAATACAAACCGGGCGCCTTCGGTATAATCCTTGTCCACCCATATCTTACCTCCCAGATTCTCGATTATCAGCCTGCTAATGGCCAATCCCAGCCCCGTACCTTGGGAATATTCATTCAATTTCTCGAAACGTTCAAATACCTTTTCACTCTTATCGGGCGGAATACCGCAACCAGTATCCGACACTGACAATTCCAACTGCTGATGCTGTTTGTCTATGGCAACCGTCAGTTTGATAGAACCGGACGGAGTAAATTTTGCGGCATTGGACAGCAAATTAATCAACACCTGCTTCAGACGCTGGGCATCCGTCTTGACAACCAGCGAAGGCACAGGAGTTTCAAACAGAAACAAAGCACTGGTCTTGCGTCCATACTCCACTGTAGACAAAGCCGTCTGACACAACTCTACCACATCACATTCTTCCCATACGAATTTTATCCTTCCGGATTCCATGCGCGAGATGTCCAGAATATCATTTATGAGGTGCAACAACAAATCGGAATTCTTCTGAATGATATCACAATACTGCTCTTTCTCGGCAGGAGAGGAATCATCACTGACCAACACGCTGGAAAATCCCACAATGGCATTCAAGGGAGTGCGTATTTCGTGACTCATATTGGCCAGAAAAGCCGTCTTCAACCTGTTGGATTCCTCCGCTTTCTCCTTGGCTACCAGCAGTTCCTCGCCGGATACTTCCAGATTATGTTTCAAGTGGTTGATACGGATAATATAATATATGGCTATCAAGAAACAGGCTATCAGGAACATGAACGCCGAAACAACCCCTATGACCCAATATTTATACTGCTCATAAAACGAAGGAGTCTTGTTCACCAACACCGCTCCCTGAGGAAGATTCAATGAATCCAATTTGAATTCATGCAAACGCTTTATATCAAAAGTATAGTTTCCGGGAATAGTCAACAAGTCCACCCCTTCTCTATCCCCTTTATCCAAAAAATCATAAGTAACCGCGCCTATATTCTTTCCTACCGCATGGTACTCGGGAGTATATCCTCCCAATGCCCAATGTCCCAGCCCCACAGATGCAATAGTAAACACAGGCAGGGTGGGATTCGCATCGCGCAGCATATAAGTCGTATTACCAATAACATAACTCTCCGTACAGTCTACACGCCATGTTCCCAATAACACACACGTATTTTGAGGCAACCTGCGCATCCTTTCACTCACTTCCATAAAGGTTTCTGTACGGCCGTCCAGCCAAATTGTTTCTAAATCGGGGTACTTCTTCATCTCCTTTTTAACCAAGGCTTGCATAGACAACCCGCCATAGGTATTATCCGATATAAATGCCACACGGCGCATATCAGGATAAAAACGACGCATCAGCTTTATGTTTTTATCGACATCATATTCATATACATAACCGGCAACAATATTATAATCACTGAAATCCGTATAAATATTCTTACTTTCAGGTTCCCATACCCGCGTGTCGATACTATCATCGGGCAATACCAGTCCGTTGACACTGACCATGCCACAGATAGACGGAGTCTTTTTAGCTATCTCTGTGTCTTGTGAGATATAAGCCGACCATGCCTCCTGCCCCAACAATATAACCAGTGACGGACGGTTTTTCCCCTTATACTTACCAAGGATGGAGGCCATACGCGATTTCCACAGATAGGCCTCGGACAAATTCTTGCAGTTCATACTCTCTATGATCGGAGTATACTTGCCGCCACGCTGTCTGTATTCATCCATAAAAGCAGACAGGTTGTCAGAAATACTACGCGTTTCGGGATTATAAGAAGTGACAATAAGGATAGGCCCTTCCGAGGTCGTTTCCGCCTTCACAGGACACAGAGCAACCACAGGAAGCAGCAGGACTAATAGCATAAAAAACCTGAATATGATTGCCAATCCCCTCATTTCCTTTAGAATAATTTCTAAAAATTCGCTGCAAAGATAATAAAATAAAAACAGAACACAACCAATTGGCATGTATTTTGTTTCTCTTAAAGCAGATGAAATTTAACAAATATATAATATGGCTTACATAGACTATTACAAAGTATTGGGAGTGGACAAAAGCGCCACCCAAGATGATATCAAGAAGGCTTTCCGTAAGCTGGCCCGCAAATACCATCCTGACTTGAATCCGAATGATCCTGGAGCCAAAGATAAGTTTCAGGAGATAAATGAAGCCAACGAAGTACTGAGTGACCCGGAAAAACGTAAGAAATACGACGAATACGGGGAACACTGGAAACATGCCGACGAATTTGAAAAACAAAAGCAACAATATGGAGGTGCCGGTGGATTCGGAGGGTTTGGCGGAGCCGGAAGCGGATTCGGTACGGACGGTAACGGCAGTTACTGGTATTCCGGCAATGGAGGAGAAGAATTCACCGGTGCACATTTCGGTGGCAGCGCAGGTGGCTTCTCTGATTTCTTTGAAGAACTGTTCGGGCATCGTGGCGGTGCAAACGGCGGACGAAGCGCCGGATTCCGTGGACAGGACTATAATGCTGAATTACAACTTTCATTGCGTGAAGCCGCCGAAACACACAAACAAGTGCTTAATGTAAACGGAAAGAACATACGTATCACTGTTCCGGCAGGTATAGCCAACGGACAGACTATCAAATTGCGTGGTCATGGTGCACCGGGGGTAAACGGTGGTCCTGCAGGCGATCTGTACATCACCTTTGTCATTCCAGACGATCCTGTATTCAAACGTTTGGGAAATGATTTATATATCCATGCTCCGCTTAGCCTCTACACCGCCGTACTGGGTGGTGAAGAAACCGTGGACACACTGAACGGCAAGGTAAAACTGAAAGTAAAACCTGAAACCCAGAACGGAACCAAAGTCCGTTTGAAAGGCAAAGGCTTTCCTGTTTACAAGGAAGAAGGCAAATTTGGCGATCTGATAGTAACTTATAATGTCACCATTCCTAGCAACCTGACCGAACATCAGAAAGAGCTGTTCCGCCAATTAAAAGATAGTAGCAATTAAAAAAAGAGAAGGATTATGCAGACCGATTTAATTATTATCAACGATTTTTGCGACCGTTGCCATGTGGACCCGTCGTTCATTATGGAACTGGAAGAAGACGGACTGATCGAAGTCCGGGTGATTGACGAGGAACGCTACCTCCCCACATCCCAACTAGCGGAACTGGAGCGTTACACGCATTTATATTATGACTTGTCCATCAATATTGCAGGAATCGACGCCATTCACCACATGCTGGAACGTATAGAACTTCTGCAACAGGAAGTGCGTTCATTAAGAAACGAACTGGAATTCTACCGCTAAAATCCGTGTCCGGAGAGGGAAAGCGAAAACTGCACCCACTTCTCTTTCCGGCACTGTTCATTTACTTTTATATTTCTGTTTTTACCGTTGTTTCTATACGATAAGCAGGAGTGCCGAACCGATCATCACCGATTCTCTTCTCATTATTATATATACCAAGAAAAAGTAATGGGCTGTTCCGCTCTTTCTTCGTTTTTCCATTTATTTTCTTACTTTTTTCCGCTTTATTATCCTACGTTTAACCTAAAATCACTATCTTTGTAGACTTAAAAGCAGCCGGCCGGTCTGCCGCTGACGCCGTAAGGCGAAAGAGGAAAGTCCGGGCAACGCAGAGCATCCTACTTCCTAACAGAAAGCTATCTGCAAAGGTGGAGTAACGTAGAAGAAAACAACCGCCACAATTCCTACGGGAAACGGGGTAAGGGTGAGAAGGTGGGGTAAGAGCCTACCAGCCGCATGGTGACATGACGGGCTGTACGTCTTAGGAGTTGTAAGGTCATGTAAACCGACATTATGAGGGTTGCTCGCCCCACGTCGGAGGGTAGACCGCTAGAGCCTGTTGGTGACAACAGGCGTAGATAAATGGCAGGCACTTCGCCGCAAGGCGAAGAACAGAACCCGGCTTACAGGCCGGCTGCTTTTTTTTCATATATCCTAATGAAGAGCTTATGAGTACCATGAACAAGGAAAAACTGAAAGGTCTGCAATCGTTTCTCAAAGATGATATATGGCGGGTGACAGAAGACGAGGTTAGCAAATCCCGAGGAATACTCTATAATGCAATAAAAATCGCTACTCTTTCTGTTCGTGAATTCACTCAGGGACGTATTTTGAATAAAGCATCCGCACTGACATACAGCACCCTGCTTTCTATTATTCCCATTCTGGCCATTTTATTCGCCATCGCACGCGGTTTCGGCTTCTCCAACCTGCTGGAAACCCAGTTCCGTAGCGGTCTTGAAGGACAGAGTGCGGCTGCCGAAACCATTCTTGGCCTGATTGACTCCTATCTGGTGCACGCCAAAAGCGGAATTTTTATCGGAGTGGGTCTGGTGATGTTGTTCTGGACCATTCTGAGCCTGACCTATAACATAGAACGTACCTTCAATTATATATGGCAAGTGAAGAAGCCCCGTACACTGTATCGCAAAATGACGGATTATTTCTCCATCCTGCTCTTACTGCCCCTACTTATCGTACTTTCCAGCGGTCTTACCATCTTTATGTCCACCATGGTGAAAAACATGGAGGACTTCGTATTACTGGCACCCCTGATGAAATTTCTGGTACGCCTGATCCCTTTCATCCTGACTTGGGCCATGTTTACGGGACTGTTCGTCTTTATGCCCAATACTAAAGTGAAACTGAAGTATGCCATCATTCCGGGTATCATCGCAGGCACAGCCTTTCAGGCTTTTCAATACTTGTATATCGGCAGTCAGATATGGGTATCAAGGTACAATGCAATCTATGGTAGCTTCGCCGCCATTCCTATGTTCTTGTTATGGGCGCAGATTTCATGGGGAATCTGCCTGTATGGCGCAGAACTTTGCTATGTGGCACAGAATCTTCGCAACTACAGTTTCAGCAAAGAAACGGCAAATATCAGCCGCCGTTATCACGACTTTCTGTGTATCCTCATCATGTCTCTGATATGCAAGCGCTTTGAGACGGAAGAGGCTCCTTATACCGCCGAGACACTCAGCGACGAACATAAAATCCCGATAAGGCTCACCAAGAAAATCCTGTATGAACTACAGGACATGCACATGATTTATGAAACTGCTATGGACGGTGACGATGAAAGCATAGGCTATTTGCCGTCAGTAGATATCAACCGGATGAACGTGGCTATGCTGCTGAACAGACTGGACATAGCCGGAACGGAAGCCTTCAAAATAGACAAAAAGCGATACAGCAGTTCTTGGGAGGCGCTGGCAAATGCCCGTGAAGAATATTATAAAAGCACCAGCAAGATATTGCTGAAAGATTTATAATTCTGATATTCGATTTTACCACAGATTGCACAGATTCTTTTTTGCTCAAAAGCCGATGCGGATAATTCCGGATTTCCACAAAGAAGTTTCTTTCATCTTCAACAATCATCTGTGCAACCTGCGGTAAAAGAATCAGGAGAACTGCATCATGCGGCTTAAATATTTGCCGATGATATCAAACTCTATATTCACAATGCTTCCCACTTTAAAAGTATGGAAATTGGTATGTTCGTAAGTATAAGGAATGATGGCAACCTGAAAAGTATCCTCCGTAGGGTTACAAACGGTCAGACTCACACCATTCACCGTAACCGAGCCTTTGTCCACCGTGATGTAGCCGCGCTTTGCCATTTCCTTGTCAAACGCATATCTGAAAGTAAAATACCAGCTCCCTTCAGCATCCTTTATATCCATACATTCGGCAGTCTGATCCACATGTCCTTGCACAATATGACCGTCCAGCCGCCCGTTCATCATCATGCTGCGTTCCACATTCACTTTATCTCCCACTTTCAGCAAGCCGATGTTGGAACGCTCTATCGTTTCTTTCATGGCGGTAACCGTGTACGTTCCATCCTGTAAACTGACTACAGTCAGGCACACACCGTTATGAGAGATACTCTGGTCTATTTTCAGTTCGTCCACAAACGAACATTTCAAGGTGAGGTGCAGATTTTCCTGCTCCTTTACAATACGCACCACCTCCGCATATTCTTCTACAATCCCTGAGAACATAAGTTTTAGTCTTTAATTAAGTTTCGAGAACAAAGATAGAACAAAAAACACAAATATTCGAAACTTACCGACGGTTAATGACAAATGACCGGCAATTCGTCGCTAACCTGCCTTTTTTACATATTCAGAACAAAAACAGAGTGCCCAATTCTTTTTTATTATATATTTGCACTTTATACTTTGCAAACTTATTAAAAACAAACCATGGACAGCACAAAGATTGTTGGTGAAAAAATAAAATCACTACGTGAAACAAAAGAAATCAGTGTGGCCGAACTGGCCGTACGCTCTGGCCTTGCCGAAGAACAAATAGAACGAATAGAGAATAATGTAGATCTTCCTTCATTGGCTCCCCTCATCAAGATAGCCCGCGCGTTAGGGGTACGTCTGGGCACTTTTCTGGACGACCAGGAAGAACAAGGAGCAGTAATCTGCCGGAAACAAGAGAGTGAGGATACTATCAGTTTCTCGAACAATGCAATGGACCTGCGTACACATATGCGCTACCACTCACTGTCAAAATCAAAAGCGGACAGGCATATGGAACCATTCATCGTAGACGTGGAACCGACGGAGGAAAGCCACTTCTCACTCTCCTCGCATGAAGGTGAAGAGTTTATCTATGTCATGGAAGGCGCCGTCGAAGTATGCCACGGTAAAAAATGCCATCTGATTAAAGCCGGAGACAGTATTTATTATGATTCTATCGTTCCGCACCACGTACACGGATATCAAGGACAAGCCGCCAAAATATTGGCTGTTATCTATACTCCTATTTGATTTATGATGGAATTAAGCACGAGAACCTTGGGTGACTGGCTTGAACATTGGGCCCTCACCACTCCCGATAAAGAATATATCGTATATTCCGACCGCAATCTGCGCTTCACCTGGAAACAATTTAACGAGCGTGTAGACCACATGGCCAAAGGACTGCTCGCCATCGGCGTGAAACGGGGAACCCATGTAGGAATCTGGGCGGGTAATGTGCCCGACTGGCTGACCTTTCTGTACGCTTGCGCCAAAATCGGCGCCGTGGCCGTAACAGTAAATACCAACTACAAACAGGCAGAACTGGAATACCTCTGCCAGAACTCGGACATGCACACGCTGTGTATCGTAAACGGAGACCGTGGCAATGACGACTATGTAAATATGGTCTACGCCATGCTGCCCGAACTAAAGACCAGCCAGCGCGGATATCTGAAGAGCAAACGTTTCCCCTGCATGAAGAACGTGATTTACATCGGCCCCGAAAAATACCGGGGTATGTACAACACCGCCGAAATTCTGCTTCTGGGATGCAACATAGACGATGACGAGCTGCTGGAAGCAAAAGCGAAGGTGAACTGCCACGACACGGTGAACATGCAGTACACTTCGGGCACAACCGGTTTCCCCAAAGGAGTCATGCTCACCCATTACAACATCAGCAACAACGGTTTCCTGACGGGCGAGCACATGAAATTCACTTCCGATGACAAACTATGTGTCTGTGTACCCCTGTTCCATTGCTTCGGAGTGGTATTAGCCACCATGAACTGCCTTACACACGGATGCACGCAGGTGATGGTGGAACGTTTTGACCCGCTGCTGGTACTTGCCTCCGTCCACAAGGAACGCTGCACGGCCTTGTACGGGGTTCCTACCATGTTCATTGCCGAGCTGAACCATCCCATGTTTGATATGTTCGATATGTCCAGTCTGCGCACCGGCATTATGGCAGGCTCACTCTGTCCGGTGGAACTGATGAAACATGTGGAAGAGAAAATGTTTATGAAGGTCACCAGTGTATACGGGCTTACAGAAGCTTCTCCCGGCATGACAGCCTCCCGCATCGACGATTCGTTTGATGTACGCTGCAACACGGTGGGCCGTGATTTCGAGTTTACGGAAGTAAAAGTGATCGATCCGGAAACTGGCGAGGAATGTCCCATAGGCGTACAAGGCGAGATGTGCAACAAAGGGTATAACACCATGAAGGGGTATTACAAAAACCCCGAAGCAACCGCCGAAGTGATAGACCGGAACGGCTTTCTCCACTCAGGAGATCTGGGAGTGAAAGACGAAGAAGGTAATTATCGTATCACAGGACGGATAAAAGACATGATTATCCGTGGCGGAGAGAATATCTATCCACGGGAAATAGAAGAGTTCCTGTATCAGATGGAAGGAATAAAAGATGTACAGGTAGCCGGTATCCCCTCCAAGAAATACGGAGAAGCGGTAGGCGCATTCATTATCTTGCACGAAGGGGTGGAAATGAACGAATTCGATATACGTGACTTTTGCGACGGCAAGATAGCCCGTTACAAAATTCCTAAATATATCTTCTTTGTTGATGAGTTCCCCATGACGGGCAGCGGAAAGATACAGAAATTCAAGTTAAAGGATGTGGGATTGGAGTTATGCCGGAAGCAAGGCATCGAGATTATTTAATTCAGCCTGCCTCTTGCATTAAAAATGCAGAATTAAGTTACACAGTCACGGAGAGGAATACATTGCACGGATTCTTCTCTGTGGTTCTGTATCGGATATCGGAACCGGACAGCAGATGTACTCCTCACGTTACTCCATAAAAAAAGGAGCAACGCCTTGCTCCAACCTTTTGTTAACCTTAAATCTAATACTATGAAAAACACACATGCAAATATACACACTTTCCTGCTATCTGCAAATTTAAGGAAGCGTTAAGAAGAAATTATAGAATTGTTTAATAAAAGCAACAACTCCTTTAACATTTCAAGTTAAAGTGAATGGTTTCTTTTAACAAAACAAAAAGGCTGTCCCGTAAGGAACAACCTTTCTATATTTTTTATAGTAGACGCTTCTACTTCAGATGCAACTACTTCTCTCAAGCCGATTGCAATCTTCAACCTTTAATCTAATACTATGAAAAACACATTTATATAACACGGCGGCAACAAGAATTGTTCAACCGCAAGTCATTAATAAATGTTTAAATCCCTAACTATACCTTTTCTTCCTTTGGCAAGACCGAATGCCAAGGAATTCCGTCTACAGTAGAAAGGTCCTTGCCAGACTCTATCAAACCACTGATTACATAATCTCTGGCAGTAGGATTCTGGAACGGATACAATCCAAACTCGGGAAGAACAGAAACAAAATGTTCCATGATTTCCGCTTGGATAGATTCATAACTAGGCCAGTTCTTATTGGACGAGAAACAATAAATTTGTACGGGCAGGCCATTCTCCGTAGGAGCCAATGTGCGCACCATCAGCAACAGGTCCTTACTGATAAAAGGATGGCGCTTCAGATAGAGAGTCATATAAGCACGAAGCAGCCCTACATTCGTATCGATGGTTCCATTTACCAATCCGGCCGGATTGTCAGTATTCGCTACTTTTCCTTCAGCCGCCTGTTTCTGCTTTTCTGTGATAAAGTCGGCCAAATCAGCATCAAACTTCTTCATTTTCTCCAAAAATTCAGGAGTACAGGGTTGTATGTAATCCAGTTTCAATGCATACTCGCGCATAATACGCCGCCCGCCCGATTCAGTCATTCCACGCCAATTGATAAATGAACCGGAGACTAATGAATAAGGAGGTATAGTGACAATCGTATTATCGAAATTCTGAACCTTCACAATGTTCAGAGTGATATCCATCACCACCCCATTCACATTATTCTGCGGCATCTCAATCCAATCGCCGATATGCACCATATCATTCTCGGAAAGCAGTACCCCCGCCACAAAGCCAAGGATGGTATCTTTGAAAATCAACATCAGTACGGCAGCAAAAGCACCCAGTCCGGTAATCAGGTTGAGAGGCGACTTATTAATCAATATGGAAATGATGACAATGATGGCAACACACGAAAAAATCACTTGAAAGATCTGTATGAAACCTTTCATCGGACGATTCTGTAACTGCTCCTTGTTCATCAGCACATTACCTACCGAGTTTAACACGGCATTGACCGAAAACAACAAAGCGATAAAGAAATAAATCCAAGTGATTTTTTCACTGACAGTAAACCAAGTAGAACGATAGTCGAACGCAAACGGCAACAAAGCGGATATAATAAGCGGCGGAATGACCGCAGACATTTTCCGCAAGGCATTGTATTCTATCAACGAACTTAAAAAACTGATATTTTTATATTTCAACACCTTCCGTGTGAAACGCACAGATAAATAATGAAAAACAGCTCCTACAGCAAAAGCAATAACCACAATCAGGATCAAGAAAATAATCTCATCCAGTTCATTCAACCTATCGCGCGGGATGCCTATCCATGATAGAAAACTCTTAATCCAAGTCAATAAAATTCGGGCAAATTCGTTTGTACTCATAATTATCGTCTTTTTACTTATAGAACCATCTATAAAAACATTTGTTTAGCTGAGGGATGAAAAATCCTCCCCCAGCCTGTCCGGAAACGGTTTCCTGCTTTCCTTTTACTCTGTCATTCCAGCGTAACAAGAATCTTTCAAGGAATCGGCGAAGTAAACCAAGAAGTCAAACAAATCTATTTATCGAATATACCATCTTTCGCACTGGCTGTAGACGGCACCCCAACATAACCTCCCAAATTACAATTAGAAACCCCAATTGTCTTCGTATTCGAGAAACCAAGACCTATCCCTGCTTTATCCACATCCACGTTATCAAAAGTCACGTTATAAATAGGCTTCTCCTCTGTACCTTGAAGCACCAATGCAGCTACATTCACCTTTTTGCATTTCAAATCCTTTACATAAATATCATGCACCTCAGTAAAATGATGGTTATCCATCCCCTCGCCTGCATACATGGAAGTTACGCGTACAAAAAGGGTTAACATGACTTTTTAACCGGTTCAATCTTTCCGCTGCCATGAAGCCCAAAGGGCGGAGAAACTGAGAAAAAGTAATAGCCCGCCAGCGGAATTAAACAACAATGTATTGCATCTGTTCCTGTTGCATAAGCCTTTTCTCTTTCCAGGTTAAACCTTTTTATACGGATGTATTCTATCTCCATAGCCTTTGGAGTTATCTCCATAAGCTTTGGAGTTATCTCCCAAGGCTATGGAGTTAACTCCAAAGGCTTGCGGAGATAGAACAAACAGGAAGAAAACCCTTAACTATCCAACGGGAAAGGTTTATAGATATGGACAAGATCTTTTCCATAGCCCCGCTTATAGATAAATCCTTTTTAAATATTTCCATAAAAAAAGCTGTACCCTCAGAAGATACAGCTTTTTTTATGTGATTCCGTTGCGATTCGAACGCAAGACCCACGCCTTAGAAGGGCGTTGCTCTATCCAGCTGAGCTACGGAACCATCCTTAATTGCGAGTGCAAAGGTACGGTTTTTATTGAAATTACCAAAAGAATCCGCAACTTTTTTGCATTAACAATCTATTTTTTTTTTATTCAGCATCCAAGCAAAAGGTAAATAGCAACAAATATGGAAAGCGTAAGACACTATATATGAATCTATTCCAACCCATTCCACCAAATTCGTATACATCAATGAAGAAAAGAACTGAACTATAAAAAAAAGCGCCACAAAGTAATCGGCAAAACGAGAAAAGAGACAGGACATACCTTTTATTATATCCTTATCATCCCGAAAACGTCCCGATGCATAACCGAAAGCCATACCCGACAATCCCACACCAAACGAAATGAGATAATAAATCCCTTTTTGAAACGGAGAGTTCGTGAGAGATCCCGTCACGCTACGCAACATAGTCCATGGAGCAAAAGTGGTGCAAATAATCATTATGATATAAACAAGCAGTATACAACCTGCCAATATCAACGCACGTTTTTCCTTACGGGAAATGGGCTTTCCTCTTTTCACTATCCTCCCCAACGTACCCCATACCCCGGAATGAACCGTAATGCCGAACCCTAAAAAAAGCATCATTACTATGCCCAATGCCGGTGTCTGGACAAAATTCCCCATAGCATGCCTCAATTCCCACCGGATTCCTTCGGGACTGAGCAGGCTTTGCACCTTCCCCAGCCCATAAATACTTCCTATCCATGAGAACAAGGCTACAGCTACCGTCAGCAGAAAAAACACAGTAGCGGTATGAGGAAAATAATATTTACTCTTCATCCGGTTCCAAATTATCAATGTCAAGAATCCGCAACTCGAAAGCACGGGTCACCAATCGACAGGCATTGACACCACTTCTTTCATCCAATGTGAACAAACGGTTTATCAATTCATTCTGACGCTTCTCTATGGATTTGACCCCGAAAGGCATCCCTTTCAGATTAGTAATCATTTCTTTGGTATACCCCAAGGCCAGATGGCGAAGCAAACGCTCATCATATTCATCAATATCATAATTAATGACAGCTTCCTGCCTGCGCTGTTCCTGAGCCACCGACTGCTTGAAACGTGCCACTATTTTCTCCAGAATGGGATAATTGAAAACCAGTTTCTTGCCATCCATCACCGCCTGTACATCTGTGGCAGTCAGCAACTCTCCCGTCTTCAGGATTATACCATCCGCACCCGCATTCAGCGCATCCACCCATAACTTTTCGTTCAATACCTCACCAGTAAAAATCAGCACCTTCATATCCGGATAGTTCTTCCGTAAAGAAGAACAGATTTCCACACCGATGGTAGTCGATCCCCCCAAGCCCAAGTCCAATAAAACCATATCGGGCAACTGCACTTTCAGCAATTCCCAAAACTCATTCTCAGTCATAGCCGTTCCGATGACTTCCGCATTCGGAATTTCGTGTCTGAATATCTCTTCCGTTCCTTTTAATTCCAGTTTGACATCCTCTACAATGATGACTTTAAATCTATTATTCTCCATAATATGCATTGTTTTTTTACATTCTACATTCAACGGGCAGGCAGGGTGAACCATACGGTGAACCCTCCTTCAGCGGCAGGCTGCGCATTGATACGGCAACCGCGTCTTCCGGCAAATTCATCATGGTCACGAATCACCTGCTTACAAATAAGGTATTCCGTACCGGTCAGGACTCCTTCCTGCCCCTGCTTCATACGAGACAGATGCGGGTAGAACAACAAGTTCAACTCCTCCTGCGACTTTTCGCGACGCGTATCGCGGAAATCAAACCGCACAAAATCCTTATCCTTATAAATACACAATTCCAAAACACCATCCACCTCGTATGATAGCGCTTCATCTATTAAATTCTCCAACATAAACTTCAGCTGAATGACATCTCCCAATACGGAAACATGTTCCACCTCCGTCCTCAGTTCTACCCGATGCGGCATACGTTTTCCAGCACGTTTTATATACCGTACCGCATAATCGGCCAGTTCGCCGGCTTTCACAACACCTCTGCGGAAAGTAATTTCTTCCAACTGACGTGCGGCGCATGAACTCAGCAAAGTAAATATATCCTTATAATAACTGATCAACTCACCAATCGTTTCTACTTGCACAGCTTCGTTTTCTCCAGCCTGACGGGTGTTCAACCTGTCGATAATCTGTTTTATCCGGTTAGGATAATAAATTGTCTCATGCTTAATGGTTGACAAGCAATTGTCCAATACCAGATTTTGCACATGCAACTGGTTTTCCTCCCGTATGGCTCGGCGCGC
Organism: Bacteroides sp.; assembly: GCA_019414725.1. Lineage (GTDB taxonomy): Bacteria > Bacteroidota > Bacteroidia > Bacteroidales > Bacteroidaceae > Phocaeicola. The sequence continues at coordinate 15,492 of DXLM01000037.1, read as the reverse complement.
ATCATCCTGCGCACTTTCTATATCCCGATATTTCTGCGCCATCAGTACCACTGCATTATATACAATGATGGCTACATATCCGGCCACAAGCTCCAGCATCAAGCGGTCGTCCTCACGCTCCACAGGCAAAGCGATTTTCAATGCCAGCACACCCGTGCAACGATTCTCGTTACCTGCTTCCACCCACAAGGGCAAACATTTTACCCTATCTTTCTCACGCCAATAAGGTGTCTTCGCGTCAAAACTACGAGCCATCATCTCACGCATTTCTTCATTCTCATCCTCCACCGGTGAAAAAGCATAATTCAAGCTGTGGTTGTCTTCACTATAAACCGCTACGCCCAACACATCAACGGGCAGCAACTCATTCACCGTCTCAAACATATCATTGACCAGACTTGCAGCAATATCCCGGTCGGCTCTTCCGTCAAGCAAAGAGGCCGAAAACACCTGCTTGTTGATTTCCAACACCTGTTCCAAGTTATAACGATAAATCAAACGGTGGCGGAAATACAGAATATAATATCCCACCAGCAATACCAACAAAATAACCACACAAAGAATGATAGCCACCGTCTTATTATTGGCAGAAAGCTGCATCTGGCGGCAATATTGCTCCAATGAAGTGTCCTCACTGATCTGTTTGTACAGCGCCGTATAAGCATTATTGTTATAACGATAAGCCTCCAGATTACCTAAAGCCAAAAAGGCGACTGCTGCCTCGTTGCGAACATCCAGCAAGGCATAGTAATCGGTATCAAAATGCCGGTTGAACCAATCTAAATCCGCTGCTACCCCCTCTCCTTCCAATTCCAACAAAGGCCCTTTGCTGCCCGAATACATAATATAATGCTTATTCAAACAATATAGAGCACTGTCCGCATAACACAATGCCTGTTGATATAATCCATCAATGTTACAATTGTAAACATCGTATGCATATTCATTCGCAACAGCCAATAATTTATCATATCGCTGAATGGAATCATTGACAGTGAGCTGTTCCGCTTTCCCATCTTTCTCCCTCCCCTCATTACATCCTGCCAGGACAGGAAGAAAAGCGACCAACACCAACATCAACGTTTTGCGCACTCCTTTGGGCAGACGGAAATAGAAACGGCTGCCTTTCCCCAATTCACTTTCTATCCGGAACAGGCAGACCCGGAATATCTCATTGGTCTTCTTATATTTATCAATAATGCCTTTGCAATTCATCAAACCGAAACCGTGACCTTTATTCTTCTGCAATTCGCTGACATTTTCGCTGGTCTGCAATCCGATTTTACCCGAATCATAAACTTTCTCACTCAGAATACGCTCCACATCTTCCTGTGAAAGTCCCGGACCGTCATCTTTCACCGAAATCTCCACGTAAGATTCCGTTTCCTGCGCATAAACAGAAACATTTCCTCCCGGCTGCGTATATTTACGGGCGTTTTCCGTCAATGTATTTATCATGAAAAGCGTCAGAGCCTTATCCGCTTTCACAATGGCGGCAGTCGGCTCTATGGTCAGAGTCTGTTGTTTCATCTCGAAAGTCTTACGCCCTTTTACCAGTACATCAAAAAGGGAATTCAACTCAAAATTCTCTATATTCAAACTCAGTGTCCCCTGCCGCATCTTAATCCATAAGGCCAGAATATCATTATACTCATTGATACGGGTAATCAGTTCGTCGATATAACGGTATTTGCTTTCTTTTATTTCTTCGTTCTGAATGTAGTTGTGTGCGGTTAGTTTATGCACTTCATTCATGATGCGGTCTATATAAGGCATAATGCCTGTGACAATAAACAGACAGGCTTTCTTCACCAGATTCTGCCGTTTATTCTCCGCCAAATGCTGTTCATGGACATATTGCTCCTTTTCCAGCCGTTTCCGTTCATCGCCCAACGAAATAAAAGCCAGTCCATTCTCCAGTGTCCACGAAATGTAAGGTGTAATGACCCTCATCAGTGCTTTATCATCTTTCTTCATTTTGTGCTCCGAATACAGATGCACCTCGCCCAAAGGTTGTTCCCTGCCCGGAATATTCAAGATAAAACTTGTACAAATCCCTTGCCCCGGCACCTCATTCCCCTCTCCATTTTCAGCCACAATACGGAAGTCCGTCGCTCCCACCAACGAAAGGATATCCTCTTTCACCGAGGCAACTACCGCTTTTGTCACATCCTCTATCTCCCCCGCATCAATGGGTACGGAAGCCGTTATCTTACGGCATATTTCCAAAGTACGTTTCAACTTATCAATATAAAGAGCATTCCGCACACGCCATCTTTTATTCAATATCCAAAATAGAATGATAAGGACAACGATACCAATCACCACGACCACCAGAAGTCCGTTCAAGGCCTCCGATTCCTTTTCCAACGCATTATAACGGCTCTCCAATTCTTTGTCCTGGCGGGTGTAGTCCAAAATATCCAGATAAATATTACGATTATAATCCGACTGGGGTTTCATTCCTAACGCTGCATATGTTACACTCAATTGTTCACGGAAACGGGCAATCCATTCGGGAACACTTTTTATACCATCGTCATTAATCCATTCCAGTTCAATGGAAGTGGTAGCCATGGGAACATACGGACGTAGCCTGTCCATGGTATCCGTACAATGGTAATATTTCTCGTGATGCCGATTGACGTACCCCAGTGCTTCCGACAAGTAATGCAGCGCGTCTTCATACCTGCCTTGCTCGTTGCTGCACGACGCCAAAGTGCGGTATGTACCCGAAATCTGATACAAATCTCCATATTTTTTGAACAAATCCAAAGCCTGCCAGGCAAAACGCATGGTCAATTCCTCCCACGACAAGTCCTCGCTATTGATGGCACGCATCACATTGGGACGCCTTTCCATTATCAAATCGAAATTTTTCCTCTCTTTCAGCAATTCTGCCATTGCCTGAGATGCATTCGCCTCGAAATAGACATACCCGTATTCCCTGCTGATACCCAGACATTCTATCAGATAGTTAAACTCACCCAATACCACATCCTGCGGTGTATCCGCTTCATACATACCGCCAGACCCTTTCATATAATAATAATAGAGCAATTGGGCAGTATCACTTTCCAGCGCCTCGTCTACTTTTATTTCATTAATCGCCTCCAAAGACTGCTGTTCCTGCTGCAAATAATAGTAATAGATGGCAGAAGCAATGGAAAACTCGGAACGGGCATAATTAAGCCGCTCCAGCTCTCCGGGATCGGTTATAGCAGAACGGTCATCACTGATACGCTTCATACGCCGTAACGCACTGTTACGATAATCATAGAACTCCTTGTTCATGGCGGTACGCTGACAAATTTTCATCATACCGATATCTGCTATCAAACATTCCAATTCATTGTTTGATTCCTCATATACGCGAAGAAAAAGATCTTCGGCTTTTTCAAAGTCCATGTGGATAAAGGCGCAGAAACCCTGATTATTCAATGCCCCGGCACGCAGGGAGGGGAATCCATCCGCCAGTTTGTAGGCGTCATGCGCCGCTTTACACGCTGTGTCCAAATTTTTATAGCGCATACGATAAGAAAGCAAGTTCAAAGAATCCGCCTGACGGTATATAGCCATATCCTTCTTCTTTTCACAAGAAAAGAAAGTCCCTGCTATAATCAATAAAACCGCCCATACAGGCAATAGACACATATTCTTCATAAACATCCCTTTTCCTTTAGGTTAACCACCCACCAATAAAAATACAAAAATATCAATTATCCCCCGAAATAAAAGCAAAACCTGGTAGAAAATAAGAAAGCCACCCCGAAGGATGGCTTATAAAAATCTTTAAAAGACGAATGAAGGATTATTTAGAAGCTTCCAAAGATGCTTTTCTAAATTCTTTCATCAGTTTTTCCAATTCCAATGATGCTTTACGTGCGCGTGTTCCTGCAGCTTTGTTACCTTTTTCAATCTGCAATGCTGCATCAGACATAAAAGCTTCGTTCAATTCTTTGATTTTAGCAATTAATTCGTTCATGTTCTTTTTTTTATAAATTATAAAACGGTTCAAATTAAATTCTTTTTTGGCAATAAATCTCCTATCCATCTCTTTTTTTACGATTTTTCAACAGTTGATCCTCGTTTACAGGGTATTTCAATCCATAACAGGCAATATTAAAACGCCCTCTTGAATTTACAAACGATTATCAGCTGAAAATATAAACAATCACTCCGGTTATCAACACATACGCCAATGCATATGGAATGGCGGATTTTAGGATTTCTCCTTCTTTTCCCTGTTGGTTTCCGGCAGAAGTGGCAATAGCGATACTTTGCGGAGAAATTATTTTTCCACCTGTCGCCCCCACCGTATTGGCTGCCGACAACCAGTCGGGACTTACTTGAATATGCCCGGCCACATTAGCCTGTAATTTGCCGAACAAAATATTTGAAGAAGTGTCACTGCCCGTAATAAAGGTACCCAGGCAACCTATAACAGGGGCAAACAACGGATAAAGACTTCCTGTAGCAACTGCCAAAGCAGTGGCTATAACTGAAATCATACCTGCCGTATCCATGATAGTGGACAAACTCACCAGACAAATTACCGTGATAAAAGTTTTCTTTAACTGCTTTACCGTATTCCAGAGTACAGCAAACAGCTCCCATATCTTGGCTCCCTGTATCAGCCCGCCGACAAACGTGCCTACAAAAAGTAAAACTCCCGCATGGGTCAGCCAAGAAACCGTATAATTCATAGTTGAATCATTAATCGGAAGACTGATACGAGTCACCCAATTATTTTCAAGTGTTGTACGTAAACCGGGAAACAACGGACTAGTCAGAACAATCAAGAACAAGATAAGAAGATAGATACTCCACGCATTCAGTACCTCTAGCCCTTTCAATGTGCTTTTCCTTGCTTTTTCCTCTTTAGAAGCAGTCAGTTTGCCATAGGCCACAATAACAATGATGGATAAAATACTTCCAATAATAGCCGGAGATTCCGCCCCCATATAACGGGCGGCAACATACTGGCTGCCTAACGACACACCACCGACCAACAAAGACAGGAAGATATTTTTAGGTAAGGATCTTAACTTCGGATCGGTCAGGAACAGCAATACGAAAGGAATGAGAAACATCAGTACCGAAAGCTGCAACACGACATTGGCGCTTAGCACCAGCACATCCAGATTCGTTTCTTTCGCCAATACCAGGACCGGTGTACCAATAGCCCCAAAAGCAGTAGCCACACTATTGGCAATCAAACTGACTGTTGCCGAAAAGACCGGTTTGAATCCGAGACTGACAAGAATCGCCGCAGGTATAGCCACTGCCGTACCAAATCCTGCCATAGCTTCAAGCAAGCCGCCAAATCCCCATGTCAACAGCAATACCTGAATACTTTTATCGGTAGAAATAGAAGAAAACTGTTGCTTGATAATCTCCATTTTTTCAGTCTTCAATAAAACATTATAGCTGAATATCGCCATCAAAATAATAATCAGAATAGGAGAAACAGCTTTCAATGCACCATACAGAAAAGAAGACAGCAAATCGTTTACCGGAAAATGAAAGCCGAAAAAAGCAATCAGCATAGTAACGACAAGGGAAATCACACTACTTTTGTCACCGGACATTTTAAAAAACGCCATCAGGATAATCAATAACAATACCGGAATAATAGCAAGGACTAGATTCATAACCATTGTATTTAAGTTAAAGAAACGGTATCCATAAACTCTTTAAATTAAGCCTTTGAAATCCCACTTCCGCAAAGATGCTTTTTTTAATAACAAAAAAGAATCCTATTTGGATTAATGATCTATCCTTTTTTATCAGTAAAAATAAAGTAATGCCAGAAGCCTGTATAATGTATCTTTACACAAACCTCCGGCATACACTTTTTATCTATATATTGATTTTATATTGTAGTAATATTCCTTATTCTATATATAGTATATCTTATTAAATTCCAGCTAATGCCTGATCCAAATCGGCCAGCAAATCATCTATATGTTCCGTACCTATTGATAAACGCACTGTCCCCGGATAAATACCCTGTTCCGCCAATTCTTCCGCATTCAACTGGGAGTGAGTGGTACTGGCAGGATGGATAACCAATGACTTCACATCGGCGACATTGGCCAATAAAGAAAAGATTTCCAAACTATCGATGAAACGATGTGCTTCTTCCTGACCACCTTTCACTTCGATAGTGAAAATAGAACTAGCTCCATTGGGGAAATAACGCTGATACAGAGCATGGTCAGGATGTTCCGGCAAGGAAGGGTGATTTACTTTCTTGATCTTCGGATGATTTTTCAAATGCTCCACCACTTTCAACGCATTCTCTACATGACGTTCCACACGCAATGAAAGTGTCTCCAATCCCTGCAACAGAATAAAAGCATTAAACGGACTGATAGTTGCACCGGTATCACGCAATAAAATAGCACGAATACGGACAGCATAAGCAGCCGGACCTGCCGCCTCTACAAAACGCACCCCATGATAGCAAGGATCCGGTTCTGTCAGTTGAGGGAATTTACCTGATGCCACCCAGTCAAATTTACCTGAATCAACAATCACGCCACCCAGTGAAGTTCCATGGCCACCAATAAATTTTGTAGCGGAATGTACCACAATATCTGCTCCGTGCTCGATGGGACGAATCAGATAAGGAGTACCAAAAGTGTTATCAATAATCAAAGGTATGTGATGGCGATGTGCTATTTCCGCCACAGCCTCTATATCTATAATATTCGAATTAGGATTCCCCAAAGTCTCGATAAACACCGCCTTTGTATTCTCCTGAATAGCTTTCTCAAAATTAGAAAGATCACCAGGGTCCACAAATGTAGCAGTCACACCATAAGTCGGCAACGTATGCGCCAGCAGGTTATAAGTACCTCCGTAAATAGTCTTTGCAGCTACAACATGATCACCTGCACGAGTAATGTTCTGAAACGCATAAGTAATGGCAGCAGCCCCGGAAGCTACCGCAAGTCCTGCCACTCCCCCTTCCAATGCAGCCACACGTTGTTCAAAAACACCTTGTGTGGAATTAGTCAGACGCCCATAAATATTACCCGGATCTTGTAAACCAAAACGTGCGGCTGCATGTGCCGAGTTATGAAATACATAAGATGTAGTCTGATAAATAGGAACTGCACGAGCATCCGTAGCCGGGTCTGGCTGTTCCTGTCCTACGTGAAGTTGTAATGTTTCGAAATGTAATTTTTTTGTAGCCATAATCTTTATCTTTTTAGAGTTATATATTTCTGTTTTTACCTGTTGCAAAGGTATTAAAGGCAGTTATATCAAACAAGATATACTAAAAATAAAGAAAATAGAGCTACAATTATCACTATTTATAGAACAAATATTCTATTTACAAACGGATTATTACCTCCTGAAAGAAAATTATTCTTTGGCGACATCTAACAAAATAAAGTGACGGCCGATTCACATCGACCGCCACCAGACAATTAATACACACAATACGATTAATACAAAAAATCACTCATGATCATGATCATGTTCCGTTTCAGTACCTCCGTCCGCACTCAAGACAATATTACGAGCCACTTCTGTCTGATTGCCCGCCGCATCGGTACACCATACCATCAGATGATAATCTCCGGGAGCAGCATCGGCCGGAATAACAATATCATGATGATGTACTTTTGTATTCTTCAAACCGGAAACATCATATACCTTGTCAAAAGTAAAAACTGTGTTTTTCTCTCCGGCTGCCCGGGAATCATGTCCGTGGTGGTCAAAATTATTATGAATATTGATTTTATACGATCTCAACATCACATCATCTGACAGATTCATTTCAAAATGTACCCCTTTCCCATTACCAATTTTCAACACCGCTCCCTCTTCGGGTTCTATCAAATCGATCACGGGCTTTGTTACATCCCCTTTTTCATCATTATCACACGCAGGCAGACAAACAGAGCATATAGCCAAAAGGCTGATTACAAGAAAATAAAATTTTGTTTTCATTTTAATAATTGTTTAAATGGTACTTTAATCGAAATCTGAAAGCTTCTTCCCGGTTCAGGGATTTCCACTTTCCTATAAAAACTCAAATGATTGTAATATTTCACATCCGACAAATTACGAATGCCCAAAGATATTTCAATATCCGCCTTGGCCATAGGTATATGAATACTTCCACCCAGATGAATCAAACAAGCTCCGGGTGTGCGGTCTTCATTCCTCGCTATACGGTTCTGCGAAGCTATACTTTGAAGTTCAGCATACAACTGAAAATCTTTTTTATTCCATGTCAGAATATTACGCATGGATACAGGAGGTGAAAAACTTAAAGCCGTATGTTCGTCACGATTATAAGTATAGACATACTCACCGACTAAACGATAATTAAAATGGCGTAGAAAATCCATATTGAAATTTATCTCACCACCCATGAACAAAGCACGTGCGCCACTATATTGATAAATCTGTCCAGCATGGGGCAATACAGACCATTCTCCCATAGGGCGCAAATAAATATAATTATCAAACCAACTGGCAAAAGATGAAACAACCAGTTCCATTTTTTTATAAGCCAAGGTATAGGAAGCATCAATCTGCCATCCTTGTTCCGAAGAAAGAGTGGCATCCCCTTTTTCATGACGGAAAGTTCCGTGATGCACTCCGTTGGATGCTAATTCATTGACTCCCGGCAAACGGAAGCTACGTCCCACATTCATCTTCAGAAGATGACCGGCAGCGGGTGTCCACACTACTCCCGCCGAACAGGAATAATTACCATAAGCCCTGTCCACCGGATAACTTCGCCAACGATATGCCTGTATTACCTCTTCTTCATATCCCTGTCTGTGCAGATACTCCACCAAATAAGGATCTTCGAATGCCGTTATATCAATCCTTCCCCGATCATAACGTATCCCACCAGTTACAGACAACTGATTATCCAATCGGAAAGTCGTCAGCCAAAAAGCTCCGGTAGTAAAACGCTTGTATTCCGGTAGCAGAAAAGAATATCCGCCAATCGCATTTTTCTGTATCTGCATATTCCACCCTGCCATATGCTCCCAGGAAGAAGAACTGGACAACCGCAGCTTCAAAGAGGAGCTGAATGTATGCAGTTTGAACACCAGTTCCCTATCCGGATCCTTTGCAGGCATCACCTGAGTGTCATAATGGGTATGGAAAGCACTCCATTCCTCCCGATGATTGAACTGATAGCCGAAATCACCTGAAAGTTGTATCCCATTCCAAAGATACTGTTGATGCGTGGTTACTTTAAGATGGTTCACTTTGCTATAAGGCAATTCAATATTACGGCTGTTCTCATCATCCTCCAAACGGGAAATATCAGGAATGCCATGAGCACCGGGAAAGAAGCCCATCTTCTGATAAACATTGCTCACAGCAATATTCATCTGATAAAACCTCTTTCTATAATCTCCCATGACAGAAACATTGCGCTCGAACCCAGCGGTGTTTTTCAGCTTACGACCGTAAACAGGCACCAACTGGGTAAGATATACAATGGTATCGACCGGTACATGATAATCTCCATAGTGCTGTTCTGAAAAACGTACTCTGACCAGCCATGCATTCTTCTCAATACCTAGCATCAGTGAACCGCCCACAGTGCCGTTCACTGATTTTCCCAATAAGGCAGCCTCACCAAAAAATCGGTTCTCTTTTTGTGGAAGCAAAGGAAGGATTTCGATGACACCTCCCATCGCATCACTGCCGTAGAGCAGTGAAGACGGACCTTTCAGAATCCGTACCTCGTCTACATTAAAAGCATCAATTTCCAGTCCATGGTCGGCCCCCCATTGTTGCCCCTCTTGTTTTATTCCATTTTCGGATACGGCAATACGGTTGAATCCCAAACCACGAATCATAGGTTTGGAGAATCCCGCACCAATATCCATCGAGTGTACACCGGGAACATTTTTCAAAGTCTGTACCAAATTACCGGTAAAATGCCGGTTCAAATAATCTTTCTGAAACAACTCGAGTGTCAGGGTAGTCTTTTTCTCCTGAGCATGTCGGTAAGATCCAGTCACCACCACTTCGGATAAATCCACACTTTTAATCGTATCAGAAACTACCTGTGCATTTGAAAACAAGGTAAAAAACATTCCCAGCGTACCCGAAACATATCTGATACGCATAAATTACAATCATTTGATGTTGTGAATAAATAAAAGATACTATGTGAATCAGCAAACGGGAGGTGCACGCAGATAATAAGGATAAGATTTAACCTGACAAACCTTATCCACTGTTATTTCCGGCTGATAATCAAAAACCGGAAGAACAATATGAAGTTGTAATGTTTCAACTTGTGTAAAAGGTGAAAGTGTGAAATTGCACACGGGACACTGATGAGAGGAATCATGAGAATTCCCACTATCAGAATGGCAAACGGCATCTTCTTCATGGTGGTGAAAAGTCTTCACCATGAAAAATGGCATAAGCGTCATTAACAACAGCCATGCTATAAAAATCCTGCCTTTTGCGTTTTCTCTCATTTTTGTGTTCAGTAAGACCACTACAAAAATAGAAACAAATAACAAACTCACAATAACATTTTATATTTATTATTAGTTTCATCCACTTTTTACCTACAAATGGGTATGTATACAAAACCGAGGTAACTTCCCAGTCACCTCGGTCACGACAGATCTTTATTTTCTAGAACAGCCTACAATCCGGTCATCCTAAAAAAGAGTAACTACTCCGTAAATAACAGCGGCCAATATTCCACTGACAGGAATAGTCAACACCCAAGCCGTCATCAGACTTCTTGTTATTCCCCATCGGACGGCTGAAAGACGCTTAGTAGCACCCACTCCGATAATAGCTCCTGTAATGGTGTGGGTTGTACTTACAGGTATTTTCAAATATTCTGTCAGATACAATGTAAATGCGCCAGCAGTTTCCGCAACAACTCCCTCCAAAGGAGTTACTTTGGTAATCTTAGTTCCCATGGTTTTCACAATCTTCCATCCGCCTGACATTGTTCCTAAAGAAATGGCAGTAAAACAAGAAAATGCCACCCAATCCGGCAAATCATTGATACTATTTATTCCCATTCCTAACCCTTCCGAATGAGCAGCGATCAGGGCAGCAGCAATAATACCCATTACCTTCTGGGAATCATTCAGTCCATGCCCTATACTGAACAAAGCCGAAGAAACAAGCTGCAATTTCTTAAACCACATCTCAGCCGTATTCGGATGTGCACGACGACAAATGTGAAGGACAAGCAACGTGAATCCAAAAGCAACAACCATCCCTATAAATGGTGCCAAAAAGATAAAAACAGCAATCTTCAAAATAATATTGAGCTGAATGGCATCAAAACCATGAGCCATAATAGCAGCACCGGCAAAACCTCCGATCAGCGTATGCGAAGAAGAAGAAGGAATCCCCTTCCACCATGTAAACAGATTCCAGACAATAGCTGCAATAACCCCCGAAAGAATAATCGGCAAGGAAATATACTGTTCCACTACTGTCTTGGATACAGTATTGGCTATTCCGAACCCTCCGATTATACATTTAGCAATAAAGAATGCAACAAAATTAAAAAATGCCGCCCATATCACCGCTTGGAACGGAGTAAGAACCTTGGTTGACACAATGGTGGCTATTGAATTGGCTGCATCATGAAATCCGTTAATATAGTCAAAAATCAAAGCCAACGTAATAATAATCACTAATAATTCCATATTGTACCTTCTGCTTTTATGCGTATTTCACAATCAGGTTTCTCAAGATTTTTCCTACCCGTTCTGCCGCATCGGTCGTTTTCTCCAATTCATGCATTATCTCCTTGATCTTAATCAGTTCTATGCAATCCTTTTCTTCCTCAAATAGTTTCTTAACAAAGAGTTCATATACATCATCCGCCTGATTCTCTATGTCATGCAATTTTGTACAACATGCTCTTAATTCAGTAGGCTTTTTACGGAAAATTTCCAATTCGTCCATTGCCTTACTTATATAAACAGCCGCTTGCTGTATCAACAAACTTAACTCTTTTCCACTATTAGCAATGGGATGGGGATTATAGATCGTGATACGTTTGGCGCAACTGTTAATCCCATCTATTACATCATCCATAGTTGATGCCAAATCGTGAATATCCTCACGATCAAAAGGGGTTATGAAAGTTTTTCCCAATTCGTCAAAAATTAAATGAGTCTGCTTGTCACCTTCACGTTCCATATCTTTGATGCGTTTGTAATAGTCCTCTCTCTCTTCCGGCTTATCATGCTGCATGCTTTCTACCAATAAATCCGATGATGAGGTCAGGATTTCAGACAAACGTTTCAACATAGGGAAAAACTTAGGTTCTTGAGGTGTAAATCGACTAAAAAAAGAATTTTTCATAAATGTAATTTGAATAAATTGTTTTTGATATGTTTGATTTTAGTAATGGCGAGTTTTCCACTTATTCCTGCCTACTTCTATAACGGCAGGCAATATAGAAACGACAATAATAGCCACAATCAGCAATTTCAGATTTTTCTGTACAAATGGAAGATCACCGAAAAAATAACCGGCATAACAGAAAATACCAACCCACAAAGCTCCCCCTATCAGATTATACACCATAAAATAATAATAATGCATTTTGCCCATACCTGCTACAAAAGGAGCAAATGTACGGACTATAGGTACAAAACGGGCGAGAATGATGGTCTTTCCTCCGTATTTTTTATAAAATTCATGTGTTTTTTCCAAATGACTTTGCTTAAATATACGGGAATCGGGATTATTGAAAAGTTTATTTCCAAAAAAGTGTCCTATCATATAATTACAGGAATCGCCCAACACAGCTGAAAGAAATAAAACCAAAGCGAGAATATTAACTTCCAAAGGCATATCGGGCAAAGCCGAAATAGCTCCCGCGACAAAAAGCAAAGAATCTCCGGGGAGGAATGGAGTGACAACCAATCCCGTTTCGCAAAAAATGATTATAAACAGTATGACATAAGCCCAAGTATGATATTCTTGAACAATATCTATCATATATTGGTCAATGTGAAGTATAAAGTCCAATAAAAATTCCATTATATATTAGTTATTAACATATAACACCGTTCATAAAAGAAACAAGCATCCACCCCAGTTCCCATTATGAAAATATAAAAACAAAAAAATGTAAGATATAAAAAACAGACCTTGCCGAGAAGAAAAAATAAACTAAATAAGAATACGCCTCAACTGATAAATATAGTATTCACAGGAATATTGAGTAAAATAAAGAATAGGTGAAAAAGAAATTTGCTTTTCTTCAGGAAGAAGTACTTTCAAGAATCTGGCCAACTTGGCTATGACGGAAGCAGAGGAATGAGTTCGCAGAATTTTAGAAGAGCACAAGGTGCGAAAAGAAAAAGAGGTAGCTGCACCGCCGATACCGACTTTATAAAAATGGTAGCTTTCATTATTTATCTCTTTTTTTTCCTGCCCATTATTACTTTCAGATATGTTACACAACGCCACCGCACTGTTTTCCAAACCAACTGTACGAACCACATCGTGCTCCTGTCCGCTATCAAATGCGGAACCAAAGCCCGCCAACAGGCATACGCCTAACAAGATATAAAAAAGATATATATACTTTGTCATAGCAACTGCAAAGATAAAAAGTATTTTTGAGAGATAAAATCATTCTGCCCTTTTCTTGCATTCTCCGACAAAAAAAGAATATAACCCTGTACTACATTTCCCGAAAATTTCTCCGAAATCTAAGATAAATGCAATATATTTGTATTGACAGATATGAAAATAATATCAACCTCTTGAAAGAATATTATTCTATGAGTACTTTAGAGAAACTTGACAAAGTAGATTTGCAGATACTACGTACCTTGCAAGAAAATGCCCGACTGACCACCAAAGAACTGGCTGCACGGGTAAGCCTTTCCTCCACTCCGGTGTTCGAACGCCTCAAACGATTGGAAAATGGAGGATATATAAAAAAATATATCGCTGTATTGGACGCTGAGAAACTAAACCAAGGCTTCGTGGTATTTTGCAGTGTCAAGCTAAGAAGACTGAACCGGGACATTGCTGCGGAATTTACACGGATAATTCAGGATATCCCTGAAGTAACAGAGTGCTATAACATATCAGGCAGTTATGACTATTTGCTTAAAATACACTCCCCTAATATGAAGTATTATCAGGAATTTATCCTCAATGTCTTGGGCACGATTGACAGTTTGGGTTCACTGGAAAGCACCTTTGTAATGAATGAAGTAAAACATGAATATGGGATTCACATTTAAGTAAATCCCATCCATCCTCTCTCATCAATACCATTTTTTACGCTTAAAATAGAAGTAGATAACTGCTACTAGTATCAACATCAATGTCCATGCAAATACATAGCCATACCGCCATCCCAGTTCAGGCATCCATTGGAAATTCATTCCCCAGATTCCTGCCAGAAAAGTCAACGGAATAAATATAGTAGAAACAACAGTCAGCTGTTTCATGATGCTGTTCATCCGTCGGTCATTATTGGAAAGGTAAATATCTACCAAAGCTGAAATCATGTCACGGCAACCATCTAAAGTTTGCAATACAAACTGCAAATGATCATTGACATCATTAAAGAAAGGACGGCTTGCTTTGTGCAACAAATCATTATCGATCGGATGCAACAACTTGCTGATTTCCTCCTTTAATGGTAAAATACATTTCTTTATTACACGAAAATTACGACGGTATTGCTGTATATTTTCAATACCGAGCATATCAGCCTGTTCCGGCGAAAGCAATTGCTCTTCTAAATCCTCTAATCCGTCTTCCAATTCCGAAATGATGGATATAAAGCTGGCCATCACACTGTTTAGAATAACACTGAGCAGGAAATCAGACTGCCGGCTACGTATTTTCAACACATTCTTTTCCAATGCCGTATTTATATCATTCAGAAAGTCTGTTTCCTTTTCCATAAAAGTCAACAGATAATTTCCACCTTGCACAATGGCTATTTGTTGTGGTACATAGCCATCATCATTAGAAAAAAGTAACTTCAAAATCACTACATTATATGTATCATGCTGTTCTATCTTGGTCTGATGGTCGGAGTTCAAAATATCTTGTATCGTCAAAAAGTCGACATTAAAATTCTGACAGACATGCTGTATAACCTCCGTATTCTGAAAGCCATGAATTTGTATCCAGTTTATAGCATTCTTATTCAAATAAGGGATTAAACTATCTATATCTTTCCCATCCTTCATACAAATACTTTCAGCATTATAACTGCACAAATGCAGATGCGTAGGGGTACAACTGACACCAATATAAGCAAGTTGCTCACTTAGTAAATTATTCTTCGCCATAGTTTCAGTAATGAATAGTACAAATATAATTCTTTTTTAAAAGTTCAACCGTGTTCTCTACAAAAAAGAAAAGATTCCCCCAAGTTTTCAAACTGATCCCCATTTAACTCTCGGTTTAACTGAACCATGTAAACCGGCGCGTTTAAGGCATAAAAAAAGAGAGTTACTTTAG
>DXLM01000036.1:10608-32150 GCA_019414725.1 Bacteroides sp. | reverse complement strand
CAATCCCCAAGTACAAGAGCAATGGTCAATCATGATATTTCCAATCGGGTTGCCTCCGAAAGAATCGTCACGATGCCATACTTTTGTTTCGCCACGGCGGAAACGCATATGGCGTACCACTACATCATGCGTATTTACCCAAAAAGACTCTCCGGCAATACATACCCCGTCACCCGGAGCTGTCTGTCCTGCAATAGTGACATATGGAGCCCGGACGATAATGGGAGATTCCAATTTAATAATACCTGAAACATTGAAGACAATGATACGTGCTCCACCTGTTTCACAAGCCTCACGGAAAGAACCGGGACCACGGTCATTCAAATTAGTCACGGTAATCACCTTACCGCCACGACCGCCGAAACTGTACATACCTCCTCCTTCAGCACCGGGGAAAGCAGGAATTCGTGCCTGCGGCAAATCGTATGGACGGGAAGCCCACGAAATATACGGACGACCTTCTCTCGCTTCTTTCTGTACAACAGGCAATGCTTTTGCCCAGGCTTCGTCAGAGCGGCGACGTTCTTCACTCATCATTTTCTGGTAGGCTTGCTTCGCTTCCTCAGTCAACTGGGGATACTGGGCCATTGCCACTGGAGCAATAAAAGTAGCCATACACAGTCCTAAAAACATTTTTCTTTTCATACTTTATTCTTAAAAAATTATATCTGTGCTATAAGTAAGTTGGAATTTATATTCCGTTCTCTTTTTCTTAACAATTATCTTTTTCAAGACGCACTTTTCGGGGATATGTACTCAAAAATGCTTGTATCTGTCATAATAAACTAGCAGATATAAAACTATCGTATTAAATTATTTCCTAGCATCCAATGTGCCTTCTGATTCATAATAATCCAACCATCCTTTTGATTGTTCCAACCACGGATTCATATTCAATACATTAGAGGGCAGACCGGACAGATAATAGTTTTCCTGCCATGAAATTACTGCTTCCTGACCATTCACATTATCTACCGGAGTTTCTCTATCCTGTAAAACAAAGTGCTGGCTCCAGAACTCTCCCAACCTATTCATTTCGGCTTGTAAGTCTGCCGCATTATCCACATCTACAGGCTCAAAATCAGCAATGACAGAAACAAGAGGATCTGCCTTTCCGTCATAATCCTTCACTTGTAAATATTTACCCACACGGGCAGTACCATTTAACGGCTCAATACCCAAGGTAGTACAGGTGGTATTGTTATCACTTGCATCATCATTATACAGCATCCAACGCCATAAATCCCAATAACGCTTACCCTCATAAGCTAATTCCACCTGACGCTCACGCAGACAAGCCTTAATAGCTTCATTCTTATCGGTAATCGTTCCCAAGCCATAATTATTGGATGCAGGAATACCTACACGGGCACGAATTTCACCAATTGTTTTCACTGAATTACTTATATCCCCCGTAGCTGCATAACATTCTGCAAGGTTCAATAACAATTCAGCATAACGATATTCGTATACATCAGTGCCATCCCATTGATATGTGTTTGCACTATTTTCAGCCGGATCGGACATTTTACGTACTATCGCCGGACTGCTGCCTTCATTTTCCGTGTAATAATGCAACTGAGAACCATCTTCTTTCGTTTCACTCCAACGATAATTCCAAACTACGGCATCTGCATCCTGATCATATCCCCATTTCGCTCCGGAGAAAGTAAACGTGTAATAGAAACGCGGATCACGATTCTTGAAGAATAAAGAACGGTCGTACCCGTTTATCGCCTCACCGTCATCATTTACAGCTTTGGAACCATCCGCCATCGGGAAAATATCCAACATACCCATAGGAACATGATAACCGGAACCACTGCCACCCATTGTTTTCAAGCGGATTGTTTTCTGCCATCCACTATGTTCATCATTTTTAGAGGTAGAGCTAGCCAACAGTTTGACCATAATCACCTCCTTACATTCCTGATTATCAAACTTGTAGAACATTTCATTCCAGTCTTTGGCGGAATTGCCATACAAACCATAACCTTCGCTGCTCAAGAAAGCCTGTGCTTCTAGAGTAATATCCAACGCATCTTTCCAGCGTTTACTGCCTGTATTATTCCAATCTGCATTAAAGATAGGGCTTGCAAATACCAGCGCCACGCGGCTTCTGTATGCCAATGCAGCTTCCTTGGTCAACCGTCCATACTGGTCACTTCCCCATTCTTTACGAGTGGGAAGCAGATTCGCAGCCTCTTTTAAATCACTCAAGATCTGGTTGACACATGTTTCCACACTTTCACGATTATAATCTTTAGCTCCCTCACGGTCGGCCGCCATAAGCACTTTATTTACCACAGGAACAGCTCCGTATACACGTACCAGATCAAACAACTGCATGGCACGGAAGAAATAAGCCTGTCCTTTCGCTTTTTTTATGGCAGCTTCCGACAAGTCCTGACCATATTTATCAACTCCTTCCAGAATTTCATTGCAACTGCGGATACGGCTATATGGATCATTCTTTATATTCGTAGCCAGATTACTGCCAAAATAAGTTTCACAGTCCGTAGCTTTTTTCAAACTTCTGGAAGCGTCAAATTTCTTCTCGATACCCCATTTCTCCTCCGTATAAGTTGAATAGTCATTCCAGTTACCGGACAAGCCGTATGACTGTGGAGGGGTCATACCCGACTTATAAAAATAGTTATAATACACATTCTGAATATATAAGTCCAAATTAGATTCGATGCCGAAAGTCTTTTCCGGTGAATAACTGTCATACGGATTCATATCCTGCAAGAACTGGTCACTGCAACTGCTAAATGCCAATCCGGCTGCCAATAACACAGTATATAATATGCGCTTTTTCATATCAATGATTCTTTTTAATTTTAGAATGATACATTTACTCCCAACGACCACGTTCTCAATGTAGGATACAATGAAGTTGTTCCACAATACATATTACGATAATGATCGGGATACGGGTTATAGAAATCCCATAGATTATTACCTGTCAGACTTAATTTAGCCGACTGGATCTTTAAAGGTGACAACCATGCCTTAGGCAGCGTATAACCGATACTTAAGTTACGGATATAGCAACGGAACGTACTGATAGACCAAAAATCAGACGGTGCAATCACTGATCCTGATATTCTGTTGTCTAAACCTAAATTAGGATATTTCCCCGTCGTATTATTTCTTTCATCAAACATATCTTCCCAAAATGAGTCCGGTGTCCAAAGCATATCCCCACTGGATGTTGTGATTTTATTGACGTCAATCTGGCGATAACCACCCCATGAAGTGGCAATCATCATATTAAAGCTGATACCTTTCCATTCCGCCCCCAGTTTGGTGGTAAAACCATATGTCTTTCCACTCTTATTCAGTTTGGCATAATCCTGGGTCTTGGCAATACGTCCGTCGGGCCCCGACTGCGTACCATCCTCATTCAATACGCCACCCAAATCCTGATAAGCCAACATACCCGGTTTTAACTGACTGGCATCTTTTACGCCCAAATATTCCGGAGAAGTGCCTGCGGCTTCTGCATTGGCCGATAAATAGTTCCAATAATTCTCAATATCATCACTGTTCCGTAAAATACCATCTCCGGAACTTGTACCTCTCCATACTTTATACCCGTATGTAGGGAATATAGTAGAAGCACCCTCTCTTACAGAATTTTCCTGTATATAACTCGGAGCAGACTGGGGGCATTCTCTTACCCTGTTGCCATTAAATCCAAAATTCACTCCGATATTATATTTCACCTGATCTATTTTATCGCGCCAATTCAAAGAGAATTCACTACCAAAAGCATCAATACGCCCAAAGTTCACTTCTGTCAAAGCACCTCCTGCAAAAATAGGAGTACCTATGATACCACCGATATTCTGATTCAAGATGTCAGAGTTTATATCATAGTACACATCCACAGTCGCACTTAAACGGTTATTGAGGAAACGCAAATCAAAACCAAGATTAAATTTATCGGTATTATCCCAATGCGCATCAGGATTAGGAGTCGCTCCCGGCTTGATACCCGTTTGCAGGATACCACCGTTAGAACCGAATCCATATCCTCTACTAGGATCCAATGAATAGAGTTGCTTCCATCCCCATGCTTTGATATTATCTTTACCGGTACGTCCCCATGAGAAACGTACTTTCATGTATTCAAACCATGACGGCAGCAACTTCTTCATAAATTCTTCTTCCGAAGCTACCCACCCCACGGAAACGCCCGGGAAGAAGCCCCAATAATTGGCCGGAGCAAATTTAGTGGAAGCATCGCTACGGAATAGGAATTGGAACAAATACTTATCGGCATAATTATAGCTTACACGACCTAAATAAGACAAAGATCCCTGTTTGTATTTATATGTAATAGAATTACCTGTATCCATCGCTCCCGCACTTGGCGAAGTACCCAAATAACCATCCGGGTCAGGGTTATTAAACAACATCCGCTTGGAATGCATATAAGCCTGCATTTTTTCCACTGCAGCCATGGCGGCAATGCTATGCTTGCCAAACTTTCCTTCATAATTCACATAGAAGTTCAATTGCTCGTTTTTAGCCATCTGGTCTGAATATACCACACGAGTGCTTCCCGTAAATTCTTTTAATTGATAATCGGAAACAGACGGATGATCGCTATAAAAACGATTTCCGGGTGTCAATGCATCGCTTGCTTTCAGATAAGCCAACGTAAATGGCATAAATGCCTGCTCACTATCACTGGCACTACGCTTCAACGCATAGCTTCCCTTGAATGAAAGACCTTTGATAAACGGAACGGCATAAGTGACGGAGAAGTTGGCATCATAACTGAAATTATCATTCGTGGAATAAGAACCGTCATTATTCTCCATAGCAAAATAATTCCATGTACTCATTTTATTGCCCGATGTTGCATTACCCGCACTCGAGTAACTATTCAACAAAGGAGATGTATAATAGGTATTACCATCATCCAATGTTATCTCCCATGGCAAATAATTCGGCATATGAGCAAGAACCAAATAATCACCGGATTCACCGGGCTTAGTTCCCCCATAACCGTTCAAATTGCTTAAACCTTTGGTAAAACTCGATGTGGTTTCCTGCTGGTTACCCGCTATGGTTGCAGAAAATTTCAAATCGGAAGTCAATTTGATATCCACACCTGCACGGAAGTTCCATCTATTATAATCCTGTTTTCCAAGATTCGCCCCCTGAGTATAGTAAGAAGCACCCGCAAAATAAGTAGCTTTCTCGCTACCGCCACTTACATTGACCGAATGGTTCATTGTAAAAGCGCCGGACCAGGCTTCATCCAGCCAATTGTAATTCAAGCCATCCATCTCGGCCAGTTCCGCTTCATTATAAATTTTATTCATCCAGTTTCCATCCGGATCCATACTTATCTTATTATTGGCCAAATTAAAGGAATTGGCAAAACGTCCATAAGCTGCTCCTTTTAAGGTTTTAGGATGTCCCACTGCATCATTAAATCCGAATTTACCTGAATAATTGATTTTGGGAGCTCCTGATTTACCTCGTTTGGTCTTTACAATAATAGCACCTTGCGAAGCACGGGAACCGTAAATGGCAGCACTGGCATCACGAAGGACTGAAATACTTTCAATTTCAGAAGGATCAAGGGCATTGAAAGTTTCTAATGTCGGAAGACCGCTGTTGGCATCTATCTGAATCACATCATCGATTATGACCATCGGATTAGTACTACCACCATCTTTAGAATACGAGAAAGATTGACGAATAGACATAGTTGCCCCTTCACCCGGACGGCTGTCACCACCACTGATACTCAAACCAGGTATCTGTCCCGCTAGCGCAGCACCCAAATTCGACACCGGCAAATCTGAAATTTCCGAAGGAGTAATAACCCCGATAGATCCTGTCACATCTTTTGCTTTCTGAGTACCGTAACCGACTACAACCACTTCGTCCAGCATTTTGGAATCTTCCTTCAGCACCACTCTAAAGTCTTTTCCTTGTTTCGGAGCAATCGTTTGCGGCACATACCCCACAAATGAAATGACAACCTTCTTGCCCGAAGGGACTTGCAAAGCAAATCTTCCGTCAAAATCAGTAATGGTACCGTTTGTAGTTCCTTCCACCACCACACTGGCACCAATCACCGGTTCACCAGTTTCATCAACCACCTGTCCGGTGACAGTTTTAGTCTGTTGCACCGACTGGGATATAGGGAATCCTGTCTCAGCGGATACTCCCTGAACAGAAACTCCTGTCAGAAACAGACTGAGACAGACCACTTGTGTCAAGTTGCCAATCTTGTCCAGCTTCTGAAGAAATGCATTTTCATTCTCCATAGAATCTTTTTTAAAATTAAAATATTATCTTATTTTTCTTGTTGAAATACCTGTTTCAGATAAGCGACATTCGTCCCGAAGTTTTTCTTTACATTCCGGACTTCATCCTTATTCCGTGACCGTTCAATGACCAGCCATCCGCTCCACCCCATCTTATCAAGGATATGCTTTACGGCATTCATATCCAGACGAGTATTATAAGGAAGAGTAACCCCGTCTGTATCCGTACAATGTATCTGACAAATCCGATCCTTTCCTAATTTTTTCAACTCTTTACAGAGGTCGCGTCCATTTTCCAACGCATTTTGAAAACTATAATAAATCTTTATACCTTTCGAATTAATTTCTTTCAACAGTTTTATATCCCCTCCGGCATCCAAAGGAGTACGGATACCTATCACTACTCCATCTTTCACTGCCATTTCTCCCACTTCGTGCAAACGGCTTACCAACTCCTGACGTGCATCACCCGCTACTGTCCAGTCCTCTTTTATGCCGCCTAATGGAAGGAAAGCTACTTGGGCCCCCATCACCTTCATCGTATTCAAACAATCCTGCACTAAAGCTTTATAATTATGATGAGTCAAGAAAGATTGTCCAAAGAATCCGGACATCGCCACAGAAGGAACTTCAATATGCTGCTCCTGTGCTGTTTCTTTAAATAATTTACAGAAATGGGGCTGGTGGAACTTATTATCAAAAGTATCCCGTTTTCCCAAGCCTCCCATGTCCATTTCTATGCCATCACCTCCTAGTTCCTTCATCAATTGAAAAGAACCGATCTTCTGACGCTTTAGCATCATCCAGTCACACGCAGCTATTTTATAGCGTTGTTTTCCCTCTGAATTCTGTGCTCCCAAAGGCAGTAACATGAACAGGAGCATGATTAAACTGATAATTTTTTTCACATTCATCGTAATCTAGTTATTGTTTAGAATTAAGACGCATCACAAAAAAGTATGTAATCACTAAATCTTAATAAAAACACAAAATAACTTAGAAAACAAATAAGACAATCCCGCAAACACAATGCTCGCTTGCATCTGTTTACGGGACTCCTGCTTTATAAGATCAAGAAATCAACCTTTACGCCATTCATTCATATATTCCCTCGGAGTCTGATCATATTTCTTACGAAAACATTTACTGAAATAACCGGAATCCTTGAAGCCTACGGCAAAAGCTATTTCTGAAATACTCATATCCGAGTTTTTAATCAACTCTATTGATTTATTCAGACGAATCTCTTTCACTAAATCCACCGGAGCAAACCCGGTCAGGCTCTTTAACTTCTTAAAGAAAGCCGAGCGGCTCAGCCCGATAGTCGATGCTATAGTATCTATATTAAAATCACTATTATCCAGATTCTCTTCTATAACCTGATGAATCTTTTCAATGAACTGCACATCTTTCTTCACCAGGAACTGTTCGTATGTATCCTGTTCCTCCTTATGTTCTTCGGGCTGCTGCCATACACGTTCACGGAACAATTTACGTTCATTCAGCAACTGTTCGATACGTGCTACCAGATAGTCTTTGCTGAAAGGTTTGATGATATAGGCATTCGCTCCCATGCTTATCGCTTTGGTCTTCGCTTCATCATTACCTTTCGCCGTCAGGATAATCACCGGAATATGACTGATTTGGAAATCTTTACGGATGCGTTGCAACATCTCTATTCCATCCATATTCGGCATCATCTGGTCGGTGACTACCATGTCGGGATGATAAAGATGTACTTTCTTCAGCCCCTCCACACCATCATTGGCCATATAAATATTGAATTTATCTTCCAATTGCAGCTTCAACATATTGCATAAATCCTTATTATCTTCTACAATCAGCACGGTAGGCAAAGACGAATCGACAGGCTGTTCTTTCTCCTCCTCGCTTTCCTTGCCGGCAGAGGCAGAAACAGATTCAGCCTCAGGAACACTCACCGTTTCCCCGCCCATATAGAAATCGACTTCCGACGGTTTGTAATGCTCCTTACCCAGTTGCAATTCAATGGTAAAGACCGCTCCCTTCCCTTCAGGACTCTCTGCATAGATTTCCCCATGATGCAGACTGATAATTTCCTTAGACAAAGCCAATCCGATGCCCGTTCCCTGATAATAAGCGCCACGTGCATTGTCAGCCTGCGAGAAACGCTCGAAGATTTCGGAAAGCTTGCTTTGGGGAATCCCCACACCGCTATCTTCCACCCGTACATAACAATGCCTGTCATCATCCGACACTCCCATCGTGACATAAATATTCCCCCCGGCAGGAGTGAACTTGAACGCATTGGAGATGATGTTGCGGATCACGATGGCCACTTTCTCCTTATCCGCCCATACCATGATATCCTCACCGGCCAGCTGGAACGTGAAGCTGACTTCATTTTCTTCGGCCATCACCCTGAATTCTTTCTCAAAAGAGTCTACCATCTCATTCAGGTTGAACAACGACACATGCAGACGCATCTTGCCGTTCTGTATTTTACGGAAATCCAATATCTGATTGACCAGTTGCAGCATCTGTTTGGTATTCTTTTCCATCAGATCCACATATTGCATTCCTTTCTGAGATAGTTTTTCTTTCTCTTTCAACTCCTGAATAGGCCCTTGAATCAGAGTCAGCGGAGTACGCAACTCATGCGAGATATTGGTAAAGAACTTGATTTTCAATTCGGACAATTTTTGTTCGATATACACATCATTCTTCACCTTAATCATGAAAAGAGATAATTTTATAGCCACCAGCAATAAGGCTACGGCTATAATCATATAGATAACATACGCCCACCAACTGGCCCACCAAGGCGGCAGAATGACAACGGTCAACTCACGGAAAGATTCCAAACCGGGATTTGCCTCATCCAGTGTCTGTACTCTGAAAAGATACTTGCCGGGAGGAACATTGGTATAGGACGCTATACGGTTCTTCCCGTTATAGTGCCATTCTTTTTCATATCCTTCCAAAATATATTTGTAAGACACACGGTTCTGATTATTATAGTTCAACGCCGCAAACTCTAAAGTAAACATGGACTGGTTATGATTCAATGTAATCTTGTCTGTATAGGTAATGGACCGGTCAATAATGGGATGGTCCGTATAGCTGCGTATATCCCGGTTTGATATCTGACATCCTACAATAAATGTATTATAATCAAATCTTTGCGTTTCCAGCTTATCGGGAGAAAAGGTCAAGATACCCTCTTTACACCCTACCCAGAGTTCTCCGTCCAGCGTTTTCAATGTGGTGCTTTCTTCCATCACAACCGGGGGAAAGCCATCGTATTTGTCATAGTTACGCACCTGGCTTGTCGCCCTGTCAAAACAAGAGAGTCCTTTTTCCGTAACAAGCCAAAGGAAACCGTTATCATCTTCTATAATAGACATCACCACATCATTATTCAATCCATCTTCCCAGCCATACGATTTAAATGAAAGCTTATGCGTTTCCTCATCGTATCCCGACAATTTGCTCAATCCTCCACCAAACACGCATACCCATATCTGAGAGAACTCGTCTTTATAAAGCGCGTACACATCGCTATCGGCATAATTTACCCGGTTGGAACCACGATAGGTTTCAAAATCAATCTGCTCCACTGAGGCAAAGTTGTTTTTAAAAGACATCAGCCCGTCCATCGTACCTACCCACATACGCCCGTCATTATCCTCTATCATATTTCTCACTTCCATATAAAGGCCATACGTAGGATAGTTCTTGAATCCGTTATATTTATTCTTAAAAGTGACTTCCCCATTTTCCTCACAAAGCAGATTCAATCCTCCGTCCAAAGTACCCACCCAGATACGTTTCTTTTCATCCTGATAAGTGAAATACACATCATTCCCGCTGATCGACGACAAATCAGACAAATTATGCAGATAGCGTTTAAAACGGAAACCACCTGCAGCTTTCTCATCAGGAACAGCTTTCACCAATCCGTCGCCTTTGGTAGAGAACCAAAGGTTTCCCTTGTCATCTTCCATGATGTGATATACATTACCTATATGCTCGTCACCTGTCGAAAAAACATGTTTGGTTACACCGTTCCGGTCCATCCGATAAACACTCTGCCAACGGGTGCCCACCCAGATATCGCCACTTTTTGATTGGAAAAGGGCTCTTACCCCTGTCGCATAATTTTCCCGACCGGCTGATTGCGGAGACAACGAAAGCAGATTGAATTGCTTCTTGGGGAAATTCATACAATACACCCCTTCATCGGCAGAGGAAAGCCACAATACCCCGTCATTATCCAACATCAGATGATAAAACTGCTGATTTGCCCTATCATTAGAAAGTTGTTTCAATTTATTAATATAAACCATCTCCGCATGTTCCCTGTCGAACAACCAGGCCTCTCCTGCCGGAGACAGGAAAAAGAGCCCTCTTTCGCCGGCATCTTCCGAATACAGGGTGGTTATCTTGCCGAACATGGTAAACGGAAACCGTTTTGCAGTATGGTTCAACGGATCATAATAAATCAGCGCCTTCTCATTTTCGTGAAACCATATTTTATCATACTGGTCTATGAATGCATGAGTAACCATAGCATCATTCATTTCAGTATTTATCTTTTGCAACCTGCGCTCGGCCAAATCATATTCGTATGTACCTTGTCCGGCCACACTGAGATAGACATAACCTGCCGGAGTAACCAGCAAATTGCTGATCGCACCTTTTATTTCGGAAAGTACATACCGGTTTACCAAACCGGTCCTTACATCGATACTGTAAAAAATACCCGCACGATCTCCGACCCATACCTTCCTGCCATCCTCAAAGAAACTGGTAAAACTATCCTTGTCGCCGGAATTAATCTTACTGGTTATGAAATCGGCAGGCCGGGATGCCAATTCCGCTCCTTTATGCACGGCAGACACCTTATAATCAGTTCCTATCCAACTGATATATTCCTCCGTCTCGCACAGGACATGGTGTTTCAGTGTATAATCATGCTTGTTTATCTCATCCCGAGAATCGAACAGAATCTTGATAGTTACCTGCCCCTTTTCATCTACCCCGGCCAATAACAGATTTTTATCTTTGGTCAGCAACAACACATCCCCCTCGGCCGTATTTTGTAATTTTATCACCTGAATATTCTCCGAATAGTTCTTCATGTCATCATAAACAGCATGAAAACATTCGGTCACTTTATTGAAGACATATAACTTACGGTCAATGGTCTTTACCCATATATACCCGTTTTTATCCTCGACTATGCGCTGGATCTTACGTGGCGGCACATCCGAGTCGTGCTCCTGTTTATTGAATGTTTTAAACTTCACTCCATCGAAACAACATAAGCCATACCAGGTTCCGAACCAGATAAAGCCATCTCTGTCTTTCAAGGTACAGTTTACCGTATTATTAGGAAGCCCTTGATCTACAGAATAATGTTCCACAATCATATTCACATTATATGACCACAGAGGAAAGCTTGTCAGGCAACAAAGTATAATAAGTATATATTTCTTCATAAGTATTTAGTTTTCTTCAAACCGAGGTCAAAGATAAGAAAAAATCCGTTGGTACTTAAATTGAAATTAGTTAAATACCAATTATTGGTTAGATTGGAACGAGATAAATCCGCGTTCCATCTATATTACTTCTCCGTACCGAATTCAGTTTGCTGTCTCTCCACCTCCATCAATACTTTTTGCCTTTCCTCTTCTGTCAGCACAACTTTCCCCGCCATTCTTTCTGTTCTAACAGAGCTTCCGGCCAGTCCTGCTCCGGCTGATTGGGCATCCGTCTCCTCCTCCGTATAACAGAAAGGCAGTTCTGACGGAATACTTCCTAATTCTATTTCCGTAGCAACCGGCGCATTCGTTCCTTCAAACTGCACATGGGCCTTCACCTTTATTTTGCCGGGCTTGCGGGTAGAACGGATCAATACGGGAGCAGAGCCAAACTCCACCGTGCGCGGATTGGCATTGATAGAGGCATCCCCTATAATTCGTCCTTCACCTTCTACAGTAAAGACGATATTTTCTTTTGCCAGACGACGCACATTACCGCTATCATCCATCACTTCGGCCACCACTACGATAAAATCCGAACCGTCTGCCACCAATTGCTTTCCTTCCGTATCCACATACATACGCAACTTCGTGCTGCGGCGTGACGGCATCCGCTTATAGGTGCAAACCACTTTACCGTCTATAATTCCTTCTGCCACCATATTTACTTTCTGCCAGTTTTTTTGCTTATAACTATACTCGCGTGCTTCCCAGAAATCCCATACATCCTTGAATATCACCGGGGCATTAGGCATGTGTCCCTGCGCATGAACAACCGGAAGCGTCCGGCTCTCAGTACCGTCATAGACAGAGAGACGAACCGAGTCACAATTACTGAACACCACCACATCGGCATCCGAGAAAGGAGACATCTCATGGGCGATAAACACCATAGGGCCACATTCCGCCACAGGATGCTTCAATGTCGCGGCAGACTGGCTGCGAAAAGCATAATAAGCGTATTTAGGCTGACGGAACGCATCATAAATGCCCCCGAAATACGGATCGGGATGATACCCCCGCTGATGGTCAAAAGGATGCCATTGCGCCCCACCGACAAACTGCCCTGTAGTGCGGTACATTTCATCATAACTCTTTGATAATGACAACGCCTGCACCAGCAACGGGCGTTCCCCCCAGCTACGGCTGGCACGGTTATTATTATTATGTGCATACCAGTCATCCACATTCTCGCCAAACTCACGAGTAAAAATACATTGTTCCGGACGGTCTGCCTTCTCATCATCTCCCGGCCATCCGTACACCACATCATAGTTTTCCGCCACTCCTTTCGAATGAACATCGGCTGCCGCTACAGGGCGTCCGGGATAAGGAAACTCCTCCCGTGTAATCCGTAACGCCTCCAGTGCGAAATCGCGCGGATAAGGCGTTTCATTCAAAATAGGCTCCCACATCAGCACACTGGGATGATTGCGGTCCCGGCGTATCATCTCACGTGTATTCCGATGTACCAGCTTTGCGAACTCCGGATTTTTATTCCAATATTGCCATCCCGGAGTAGCCACAATAACAAACAGCCCCATTTCGTCGCAAGCATCCATGAATGCCGGATCTTGCGGATAATGAGCTACACGGATAATGGTACATCCTGCATCACGCAAGCGTTTGGCATCCCTCCATTGCTGGCTGTTGGGCAGCGCATTACCCACGTATGCAAAATCCTGATGACGGTTCGCGCCGACCAATTGACCAAAAGGCTTGCCATTC
The DNA here is from genome assembly GCA_019414725.1 of Bacteroides sp. GTDB lineage: Bacteria > Bacteroidota > Bacteroidia > Bacteroidales > Bacteroidaceae > Phocaeicola. Next base: position 18,598 of record DXLM01000036.1, on the reverse strand, counting down.
AACCAAAAGCCATCCTTACCTTTAAATTCCGCTTTGCGGATCCCCACACGTGTCACTCCCCCATCCAACACTTCATGTCCGGCTTTGACACGAGATTGTATCCTATACAAATAAGGCGAGTCAGGAGACCATAACTTAGGATTGCGAACTGCAAACTGTTGCCGCACCGTCTTCGATTCCCCTGCTTGCAGCTTCACCTGTTGCGAAACCCGTTTTACGGGAACATCGCCGGCATCCGCCAAAACCGTCTCCACGGCTACGGTACGCGTCTGCTTTCCACTGTTATGCACTTCCGTATCCACATACACTTCCGCTTTTTTCCCGCTTATATTGTCAAAATGCACAAAAACTCCACCTCCGGCCACCTTATCGGCCTCCAAGGCATCTGTAATAGCTACACTTGATTTTCCTATCATCCACACATCCCGGTAAATTCCTCCATGATAAGCGAAATCCAAGGTATATTGACGTTTTCCCGGAGGAAAATTCTTATCATCACTATTATCCGTCATCACTGCCAGCAAGCAACTGTCTCCGGGCTGTACCCCCTGTTCCGTCAGTTGCACAGTGAAAGGAAGGTATCCTCCCAAGTGCTCTTGCACCCTCTTGCCATTTAAATAAATCACCTGTTTTCCCATAGCTCCCTCAAAATGAAGCGACACCTCTTTTCCTTTCATATCTTGAGGAATCACAAAATGTTTCCGGTACCATGCCACACCCTGATAGTTACGGCAACCGCTTGCCTCGGCAGGCATCAGTTCCACAGTATGCGGAACAGACACTACCTGCCAGGATGTATCATCAAAACGTACGGCTTCCGCGCCTTTTATGTCTCCACGATGAAAGCGCCATCCGGGATTGAAATTATATACTATTCTTCCGCTACCGGATAAAGGGATGAATCCGGCTACAGAGGTTTCCATTTGAGCTTGTGCCAACACAGGCAACAGGCACACAAGTAAAATAAACAGTTTCTTCATAATTATTACACTATCTGGGAAAAGAGACGGACCGGCCGTCCGTTTGTACCCGTTCCTTTTGAAAAAAGGTCTTGTTGTTTTTGAAAAAGATCCAGACATTTAAAAAAAAGGTCCTGATGTTTGGCGTCAAAGACAAGGTTCTTTTAAAAAAACGTCAAGGTCTTTTTATACAAAGAACAGGTCTTTTGAAAGGAATTACAAGGTCTTTTCACCAAGCTTTCCAAGGCTCAGGGCTCAAAGGCTCACTTAGGCGGTATTTAAGCCCAAAACAAGCTTCAAGAAACCTAATAATGCGCTGATTTTTAATTAATTACAATAAAAAGAAGGGGACAAGACTATATTCTGAAAAATAAAATGAATAATATAATGAGCCCCAGACATACACGAACGCATCCGACATTTACCGGAAAGAAAAATGTATAAATAAAAGAAACTTCTATTGACATCATCACTTGGTCATTCCGGGCATCGTGAAAAATCCGAATGTGCCCCATATCCATTGATCCGGCCATTATGAATAAAACCCGGCAAAAAACAAGCCTGGTCAAAGCAAACACAAATTCTATAAAACGACAGACAAAGTCAAGACAATCCTGAACTTTCCAAAGACCAAAGAATAATATTCAACCCGCACGTTTTGTCCCACCAAACAGACTGTAAAGCAAACACTTACACATCTACCAAGGTTTAAAATACCGCATAAGTGAGCCTTGAGCCTTGTGAGCCCTGGAAACGCATCGGAACGACTCTTTTTCTTTGCAGAAAGACACCCGATTTATTTATTCCAAATTTTAATCCCATTTATGTACTGTGAGTCAACACCAGAATAGGATACTAAATGTTCTTTTGAGGCCGATCCATATCTAGACACAACTTCGTTAGCTGCCCCGGATTGAGCTGCTAGATCTATTGACTTTTTTCTTTTTGTCGTAACACTTTCTCCTAAAAAAGAAGTGTGACACTGCCAATAACCACATTTTAAAGTGCAGGTCCTGAGAAAACCTAAATCAACAGATATGGTAAAGCAGCCCACGCTATAACGTGGGAACTACCATGCCTATTCTTGTTGATTTTGTGTTTAGTTTCTCAAGCTTCGCACTTACAAGAGTAGCATAACGCTTCTTTATTTTCAAATGCATGGAAATGGTTACCCAAATCCGAGTACAGAATTACGGAAAAACATTTGAAAAAGAAGCGGTAAGATAAAAATATCTGTTTGATATTTGCTCTATTGTTTGGTAGGTTAGAAATAATTAATTACCTTTGCACCAACAAATCCCGCTCGCTTCCCGTAAGATTAGCGTACCCAGCGGGACATTTTTATTTATGGGAGTCAGGTATACAAATCGAGCCATAACCACGGAACAACAAATTGATATTCTCAAAGAAAGAGGTTTGCTTATTGATGATGTTGAGCGAGCTGTTAAAGCCCTTGACATCATAAGCTATGTTCGTCTTGCTGGTTATTGGCGACATTTTGAAGCTGACCACACTACGCATCAATTTAGAGAAGGTTGTCGTTTTGCAGATATTATCGACCTGTATTCCTTTGATAAGCAACTTAGGGCTTTGCTCTTTACTGCCATTCAAACGATTGAAGTTGCTGTTCGCACAAAAATAATCAAGCACTTTGCTCTTGAATTTGGAGCATTTTGGTTTATGGACGAAAACTTTGCCACCAATGAGGCTCGTTTTGCTACCAATTTAGCTGTTATCCGTAAAGAGGTGGAACGCTCACACGATGATTTTATTACTGAGCATTTCCGCAAATACAACGAACCAGAGCTGCCTCCTGTATGGAAAACATTGGAGGTTATCTCAATGGGAACACTCTCTAAGCTCTATTCCAATTTTTCAAATGCCACGGCAAAACATGCTGTCGCAAGAGAGTTCGGTTTGAATCATCACAAATTTTTGAGAAGCTGGTTAGAGTGTCTTGCGGTGCTTCGTAATTGTTGTGCTCATCATTCACGACTGTCCAACCGTGTCTTTCCAGTAAAACCAAAGATGCCAGAACGTATGCCAAATACATGGATTGCTGATTTCTCATTCCGAGAACAAACTCTTTATCCACAATTATGCTGTGTTGTGTATTGGCTCAACTCCATTGTTCTTGAAAATACATTCATTACCGATTTCAAGCAACTCTTGATAAGCCATCCATCAGTGAAAACTCGCTTGTTGGGCTTCCCTCGTAATTGGGAACAAGAGCCTTTGTGGAGGTAATAATATCTACAATAAAATTATTACCAAAAAACAATAAGTAACAGACAATATCGGATAAAATATTGTACCTTTGTATTGGCTTAGACATTGAGCCCAAATAGAAGTGAAATATCGGAAACGAATTGCACCGAAAAAAAGAATAAATCGCTCGTATTGACACCGTAGATGAGTTAATAATAACTAAAATGGTTAAATATTCACCACTTAGAATATACCCTTAAAGGCTACGACCATATTTCCGACTTATCACCAGTAAACTATTGATTAATAAACTATTGAGAGCATAAACCATTATCAGTAAGCATCTAACACAAATTACGTTGCACTATTTGTTTTTCATTTTTTTAGTGTCCAAATCGTGATATATCCACTCCTTTTACTTTCTGTTTTTTATAACCACCGAAACGGTATGTGAAATTCAGAGATACAGTACGGGTATAGTATCCGCTATCCATATCCAAATATTGTTCCTTGAAGCGAACCTTCATATCCGGCATACTGGAGTTGGATATATCACTGCAACGTGCCGTAAGCGAACATCTGTCTTTGGCAAAATTCCATTTCATTCCGGCTGTGAGATTAAATGAACTGGCGAGATCCAACGTTCCCTGAATGAAAGGTGTCTGTATGTTTCCTATCAATTCAAAGGATAGGTTCTTGCCTACTTTGAAGCTGTTGTCAAGTGTGCCGATAAACAGCCATTTTTTGCGGTCAAATGGTACATCAAAAAAACGGTCGCATTTTTGCCGTGCCTGCATGCCTACAAGCGTGAGTCTTGCATCATACCAGTTTCCCATGCTGAGCGGCAGAATGACATTCGCACCTATCATACGCATATAATTCCAGTTGGTATTTTTGTATATCAATGCCAGTCGGCCTGTTGCCTGATAAGGTGTTTGGGCAAAGTAATCGGATGTATGCGTGTAGAACAGACCGAAAATATACTTCTGTTTCAGTATGTACGTACCATTCAGGTTATAGTTTGTCATAGGGCGCAATCCCGGTGTTCCCTGAAGTTCGGAATATCCGTTCAGATATGTAACGGATGATTGCATATCCCAGTAGCCCGGATAGCTCTTGTCTGTTGATAGGGATAGCTGGAAGATGTGTTGCGGACCTTTCAAATAGGTCAGTGAGGCTTGCGGATATACAGCCCATTTATGATAATTCCCGATGGTATAATATTCTCCTGTGGCAGAGATGGAGAATGAGGTTCCGGTTGCCCAGTTTTTATTCAATGAAAAATAAAAACCAGTTGTCTGTTCATTAAGTCCGGCTTCTGTATTTTCAGGTTTTATATTACCAGACACATTATCATAAGTTTGAAAATCATAATCTTTTGCATAACGGTAGGATATTCCGTAACCGATACCCCAGTTATTTGTCAGATTATGTTTCTGGTCTGCATAAATCGAATAACGGTCTATACGCTGACCGCCAGTCAGGGTATATGAGTTTTTACTCTTATCAGATAATTGTGTGAACATGGTCTGGCTATTGTCTGAGGTGTAACGTGTATAATCACCGCCTACTTCCAGACCGATACCCGAACTATATTGTACTGTTATATTGTTCATCTTATTATCTGTAAACTTATCAAGATTGGACTGCTGAAAACTTCCATCAGCTATACTGCGGTTATGCCCGTCAGGGGTAAAACTTCCCGTGTAGGCTACATTCAGATGATTCTTTTCGTTGAAGTTATATTCCAGAGCGGTTCTCACATTGTGCATCCAACTTTTGGAACTCAGTTTCTCGTTCTGCATTATTTCATATACATTATTATTCAAAGTGTGTCTGGAGAGCAAGTCTGTGTATTCCATAGTTTTGATATTGTCAGCTCCATACATTACATCTAAAGTGATTTTTGGTGTGGAAAAGCGAAAATTTCCGTTTGCACCGCCACTGCTGAAATATCTGTTCTGGTAATTGGTACTTAATTCACCCTGAAAGGAATAGTCGTGTGAGCGTTTTATTACCACATTGATAACTGCTCCGCGTACATGAAGTTCCGGAGGGGCACTGTACATTACTTCCGCTTTTTCCACACGATTTACAGGAGTATTGCGTAATAATGTTTCCAGCTGTTCAGAGGTCATAGTGGTAGGCTTGCCGTTCATCACTATTGTGAGAGAATTTGCTCCGGCAAGAGAAAGAATTCCATTTTTTTCCTGTACTCCCGGCAGTTTGATTATGGCTTCGTAAGCATTATTTACGGACTGCTTTTCTGATAGTGCGGAAAGGTCATAGCCAAGCCGTCCGTTTTCTACCTTAACCAATGGTCTTTCTCCCTTTATTACCACTTCGTCCAGATTATAGTCTTTCTGCTCCAGCGTAATGATGCCTGCATCTGCTGTCTGCCCCTTTACCTGTTTGGTTTGGTAAAGCAGGTGTTGAACTATGAGCAAATAACCATCCGGCTCCTGCTCCAACGTAAATGTACCGTCAGCCGCAGATATGGCTGCTCCTAAATAGGTAGAATCCGGCAACTGCATGACAATCGTAGCACCTTCTATCGGTTGCTGTTTTGTATCTATTATTTTCCCTGTTGTCTGACTAAAGGCAGATATTGAAAGACCTGTACAAATCAAGAAACCTGTCATGACCCTTTTACATTCCATAAATATGTGTTTATTTACTGACAATCTTTCTATTAAATTCAAGATAATTCTTAGAAACTGTTTTGAATTAATCAAAGAATAATGTTATAGGCATTTCCGAAATTCAAAATCAGCAAGTCAATCGGAAAAATATTATATCTTTAAAAGTAACAAGCAATACAGTTATGACACAGTATCCAACCGATCTGACTGAAAAACAATGGCAAGTTTATAAAAAAAGATTTAGAACTGCAAGAAAGGAAACGGAAACATCCGCTCAAAGAGATAATATTTCCACACATGTGGAAACCATTGAACGGTTACAGGATAAAATTCAGACCATGCAGAGTGACCACCATAGGGAACTAATGAAGCTGGAGGCAAAGCACCAATCCGAACTTAACCGCAAGGAAGCTGTGCATACGGAGGAAACAACGAGGCTCAAAACAAGCGATATCTTCCGTAAGGCAGTAAACAACATCATTCGTTTGGCAAGGAACTATTACAAGCCCTGTTTTGACGCGGAGCATGTATCAGACATTAAGAGTGTCCTCAACCTGTTCGGTGACAACAAACAACCACATCGTACAACCAGAGATTTCCTGTATATCACTGCCAAGCAAAAAGGGAATTTGGATAACCGAGAACGAATCAAAGCTAAACGGGAAGCCGATAACGTGGTGGAGGGAGATTATGACCAGCAACAAAAGAGGAGCTTTTCTATGCGAAGATAATAATTGATAGGATGTAATCAGCAATAATCGTAAGTTTTTGATGCACAACCGAATAATAATAGTAACTTTGTAAACGAATTAAAGAAAAATATGCCTAAGAACACAAATATACAAATGATTGACAACTTGGCGAATAACTTTCATGGTTACGCGGTATTGCTTCGCAAAATCAAGCAAAGGGTGCTGATTGCCCAGCAACGGGCAATTTATGCCGCCAACGAAGAAATGCTCAGAATGTATTGGGACGTGGGCGAGATGTTACAAAAAAGCCAAGACGCTGACGGTTGGGGCAAGAAAACTTTGCAACGCTTATCCGTGGATTTGAAGAACGAGTATTCCGAAATAAAGGGCTTCTCTGTACGCAATATGCAGTGTATGATACAATTTTTCAATGAATATAATCAGGAGCACCACCTTTCACTTCCTATCAAACATTTGGGATGGGTTCACAATCTCATACTCTTGCAGCAAGTCAAGGACATTCGGGCACGCTATTGGTACATGGTACAGAGCATCACCTCCCATTGGTCAAAACGTTATCTGCAAGAAGCTATCAAACTGGATGATTACGGCAAACATGGAGCGTTGGCAAACAATTTCAGTGAAACCCTGCCTATACCAGAGGCAAACGATGTGAAATCCATGCTCAAAGATCCGTATATATTCGATATGCTGACTTTCACAAAAGAATACAATGAGCGTGATGTGGAAATAGGATTGGTCAAGCATGTAGAAAAATTCCTTGTGGAAATGGGAGCCGGCTTTGCTTTCATGGGGCGGCAGTATCACATAGAGGTGTCGGGCGATGATTACTATATCGACATATTAATGTATAACGCATTTTTGCATAGATATTTAGTGATTGAGTTGAAAGACACGGAGTTCATACCGGAATATATCGGTAAACTCAACTTCTACTGTTCTGCTGTGGATGACATCCTTTGCCGAGAGGGAGATAACCGAACGATTGGATTGTTGCTTTGCAAAAGCAAAGACCGTATCAAGGCTGAATATGCCTTGCGTGATCTTCAGAAGCCAATCGGCATATCCGACTACGAATTGGGGCAAGCCCTGCCGAAAGACTTCCATGGCAGTCTGCCTACGATTGAAGAAATTGAGAAAGAATTAGCGTCTGACAGTCGATGAAATGAACTTATCAATCTCTTACATACATCAGGATTAAACAGTTCTACCCCTAACTATGAATCGCCAGGCTTGATATCCAATATAAAATCATTCCAAGAACCGCTATTTTCTTTTATCCCGATGAAGCTATTGTCCAACTCTTTTTTAAAATCATCATCTATATAAACAAGTGTTTCATCATTCAATATTTTAGACAGTTTAATAGAATCCTCCTTTGTCCATACCTCTTGCGCACAAAGAATATCCGCAATAAATCAATATACTGAGTACCTATACCTACATTCATTTTCAATTTGTTTGTTAA
>DXLM01000036.1:0-10508 GCA_019414725.1 Bacteroides sp. | reverse complement strand
AATTTGAATATATGTATAATACATTATTCTGTCCTTCCCCATAAGCATAGCATTCCATTGGATAGGATAATCCGATATTGGGACTTATATTAAAATTCAAATCATAGAATATTCCTGTATAGCTTATTCCAGTTCGATTTGTATGGAAAGCATTAAAGCGTTTATTGATAAATGTATTGATTTGAAGATTGGTCTCATGCTTTGTTGCAAATGCGACAGGTATTCTGTTTAATTCATTATCATAAATATGATTCTCTGCTTTGGTTCCAGAAAAGGTTATGCCTATATTGCTTCTCAGATATGTATTATCATTCCAAGATAAAGTATGTGCCATTCCAATTGCTCCTTTTTGGAAGTCAGCCTTCTGTTCTTGTCTTTCCATAGATGTTTCCCATTGTTTAGGGTCATCTTCCGGTCTTTGAATTATTTTATCCAAGAGTCCGATACCCCAAAATGTGAAAGTTCCCATTTTTTTTGTTGGCAAGTTTATCTTAAAAGCCAAATCCTGATAATTAAGCCCCTCGTCAGAACCACTAATCTTATCTGCCAAACCAGAATATGAGTAACGGTAATTAAAGAGGTACGAACTTCCACTTTTCTTATTTATTGGTCTTTCTGATGATAAATCAAATCCCCAAATGCCTAATTGAACAGCATGTGCAAAATCCGTAGTATTGCCATTTCGCATTTTCATATCAAAAATTCCAGACAACGAATTAGAATACTCTGCTGGATAAGCACCATAATAGAAATCCGAATTTGCCATTGTCTGTAAACTTAATTATTTATCCTGTATTTTTCTTTTCCCATGATAAGTTGTCATCCAATAAACACAATGTTTCCATGACTTCCTGGATCGATGCAGTCATTTCAAAATCAAGAGAATACCGAGCGAACGGATAAGATACATTGTTTTCAACCTCAAATTATACGGAAAAACCCATACCTTTTTTATACCTTTGCCCCCAAAAGAAAACAACAGACATGGAACTATTCAATAAAATGATTGCCGCAGCCCTGAAGGTTTCCGTACATCAAGTAGACAATACATTATCTCTACTGGGCGGGGGAGCTACCATCCCTTTCATAAGCCGATACCGGAAAGAGGCAACCGGAGGACTGGACGAAGTACAAATAGGCGAAATTAAAGACAGAAATGACAAGTTGTGTGAACTGGCCAAGCGAAAAGAAACCATTCTTTCTACCATAGAAGAACAGGGCAAACTGACAGAAGAATTGCGCAAACGCATTGAACAGAGTTGGGATGCCACCGAAGTGGAAGACATATATCTGCCCTATAAGCCGAAACGTAAGACCCGCGCCGAAGCGGCACGGCAAAAAGGACTGGAACCGCTTGCCACCTTACTGTTATTGCAACGCGAAAACCATCTAGACAGCCGTCTCCCCGCTTTTGTGAAAGGAGATGTGAAAGACGAAGAGGATGCGCTGAAAGGCGCGCGCGACATCATAGCCGAACAAGTGAGCGAGGACGAGCGCGCCCGCAACCAACTGCGCAACCAATTTTCCCGACAAGCCGTCATCACCTCCAAAGTGGTGAAAGGCAAAGAGGAAGAAGCCGCCAAATACCGCGATTATTTCGACTTCAGCGAACCTTTGAAACGCTGTTCCTCCCACCGTCTGCTGGCTATCCGCCGGGGAGAGTCGGAAGGCCTGTTGAAAGTAAGTATAAGTCCTGATGACGAAGAGTGCGCCGGACGGCTGGAACAAATGTATGTCCGTGGCAACAATGAATGCAGCCGCCAGGTAGGCGAGGCAGTGCGTGATGCGTACAAGCGGCTTCTGAAGCCTTCCATCGAAACCGAATTTTCAGCCTTGAGCAAGGAGAAAGCCGACGAGGAGGCAATCCGCGTCTTCGCCGGAAACCTGAGACAGCTTCTGCTGGCTCCTCCTTTGGGACAGAAACGGGTCATGGGAGTTGATCCCGGCTACCGTACCGGATGTAAAATAGTCTGTCTGGACGCCCAAGGCTCTTTGCTACACAATGAAACCATTTATCCGCATCCGCCCAAGAATGAATACTCACAGGCAGCCCGCAGCATCGTGAAATTGGTAGAACAATATCAGATAGAGGCAATCGCCATAGGCAATGGCACCGCCAGCCGTGAGACAGAACAATTCATCACTTCACAACGCTATGACCGTGAATTGCAAGTATTTGTAGTAAGCGAGGACGGAGCATCCATTTACTCGGCCTCGAAAACCGCCCGAGACGAGTTCCCTGAATACGACGTGACCGTGCGTGGAGCCGTATCCATAGGCCGCCGGTTGATGGACCCGCTGGCCGAACTGGTGAAAATAGATGCCAAATCTATCGGAGTGGGACAATACCAGCATGATGTGGACCAGACTTTATTGAAGAAATCATTGGACCAGACAGTGGAAAGTTGTGTGAACCTGGTAGGTGTGAACCTCAATACCGCCAGCCGCCATCTGCTGACTTATATATCGGGGCTAGGTCCTGCCTTGGCTCAAAACATTGTGGATTACCGCACCGAGAACGGGCCTTTCAGTTCACGCAAGGAGTTATTGAAAGTACCCCGGATGGGAGCGAAAGCGTTTGAGCAATGCGCAGGGTTCCTGCGTATCCCACAAGCGAAGAATCCGCTGGACAACTCGGCCGTGCATCCCGAAAGCTATCCCATAGTGGAGCAGATAGCCAAAGACCTGAACTGCACCGTAGACGAACTGATAAAAAGCAAAGAACTGCGCAGCCGGATTGATATCAAGAAGTATGTCACCCCGACAGTGGGGCTTCCCACCCTGACAGACATCATGCAGGAATTGGACAAGCCGGGACGCGACCCACGGCAACAAATCCAAGTTTTTGAATTTGACAAGAATGTAAAGACCATAGAGGATTTGACTGAAGGAATGGAACTGCCCGGCATTGTGAACAATATTACCAACTTCGGTTGCTTTGTAGATATAGGAATCAAAGAGAAGGGTCTGGTGCACGTATCACAACTGGCCGACAAATTTGTGAGCGACCCCACCACCGTAGTCAGCATCCATCAGCATGTACGGGTGAAAGTGATGAGCATAGACCTAGAGCGCAAGCGCATCCAGCTCACTATGAAAGGATTGAATCAATAATTGCAACAAGGTAAAAAAGAATATGGAAGAAGATATAGAAACCTGCGGCTGGTTCGTTTTTTATAAGGATCAGCTGCTGATAGAGAAAAAGAACGGAATGTACACCATACCTTTCGGAACAGAGCCTCCCATGCCTGTTCCGGTGGGAAGCACTATCCACACCATCGGAGAGATAGAGGGACGCACTGCCAAGACTTTCTCCGTACATGCCCCGGTGCCCGGCAGCGAAAATGACCGCCACCTGATGATGGATCTCCGGAGTTCATACGACGTATTGCCTTGGGAAGAGTACAACGTGGGTGGCAAAGCCTTCCAGATACTGAATTGGGACAAGAACAGCCGCTATTGCCCCATGTGCGGCGTACCTACCGTACAGATTTCTCCTATTGCTAAAAAATGCCCCCAATGTCGTCAGGAAATTTATCCGCGCATCTCTCCTGCCATCATTGTATTGATACGCCGGGAAGACAGCATACTGCTGGTCCACGCCCGCAACTTCCGGGGAACCTTCAACGGTTTGGTAGCCGGTTTTCTTGAACCGGGCGAAACTTTGGAGGAATGTGTGCACCGCGAGGTACTGGAAGAAACAGGACTCCATATCAAAAACCTGAAATATTTCGGCAGCCAGCCGTGGCCTTATCCCAGCGGAATCATGATAGGCTTCACCGCCGATTATGAAAGCGGAAACATCAAACTACAACAAGAAGAACTGAATGCCGGCGCTTTCTATACCAAAGACAACTTGCCGGAGATACCCAAAAAGCTGAGCCTGGCAAGAAAACTGATTGATGCGTGGCTGGAGGAAAAGGATCATTTATAGAACGAGATGAGTCATGTTCCATCCATAAATACCTATTTATCGCTTGCAGAACTTAAAAATGTACTATCTTTGCAATATGGAATGGTTAAATAGCTTATTTTTTGAACACACGCCTTTACAGGCGGTTGTAATCCTCTCGATTATCATTGCCGTGGGGCTCGGTTTAGGTAAAATCCACCTGTTTGGCATTTCATTGGGAGTTACCTTCGTCTTTTTTGCCGGTATTCTGGCCGGACACCTGGGATTCTCAATCGACCCGAATATGCTGAATTACGCCGAGAGTTTCGGTCTTGTGCTTTTTGTATACGAACTGGGCTTGCAGGTAGGTCCCGGCTTTTTCAGTTCATTCCGTAAAGGCGGCGTACAGCTCAATATGCTGGGCATAGGCGTTATTCTGGCAGGTACGGTCATGACGGTGCTTTTCAGCAAACTGGGAGGCATACCGATGAGCGATATGGTAGGCATCCTTTGTGGAGCCACCACCAATACTCCCGCTTTGGGGGCCGCCCAACAGACATTGAAACAAATGGGGGAACCCGCCAGTGGCGCTGCGTTAAGTTGCGCCGTAACCTATCCGCTGGGAGTGGTAGGTGTTATTCTGGCCATGCTGCTGGTACGCAAATTATTTGTCCGTCCCTCAGATATCAACATTCACGAGCACGAGGACACCAATCAAACGTTCATTGCCACCTTCAAAGTGCACAATCCCGCCATTTTCAATAAAAGCATAAAAGAAGTAGCTTTATTAAGCTATCCTAAATTTGTTATCTCCCGTTTATGGCGGGAAGGTACGGTAAGCATCCCCACTTCCGAAAAAATACTGAAAGAGAATGACCGCCTGCTGGTTATCACCACCGAAAAGGACGCTCCCTCGCTCACGATTCTTTTCGGCGAACAGGAAAACCAGGATTGGAATAAAGAAGACATCGACTGGAATGCCATAGACAGCCAATTGATTTCCAAACATATCGTTATCAGCCGCCCCGAAATAAACGGGAAAAAACTAGGCTCTTTACGTCTGCGCAACAGCTATGGCATCAACATCAGCCGTGTGATGCGCAGCGGGGTACAACTGCTTGCCACACCGGGGCTGATCCTCCAACTGGGCGACCGGCTGACCGTAGTGGGAGAAGCCAAAGCCATAGAGAATGTGGAAAAAGTATTGGGCAATGCGGTTAAAACGTTGAAGGACCCTAATCTTGCCGCCATTTTTATAGGTATTGTACTGGGATTGATACTAGGCTCCATCCCTATCGCCATCCCCGGCATCAGCACTCCCGTTAAATTAGGCCTGGCAGGCGGACCTATCGTAGTAGGAATTCTTATCGGATGCTTTGGCCCCCGTTTCCACCTCATCACTTATACCACCCGGAGTGCCAACCTGATGCTGCGCGGTATCGGGTTATCCCTCTATCTGGCTTGCCTGGGACTGGATGCAGGCGCACATTTCTTCGAGACAGTGATGCGCCCCGAAGGAGCCATCTGGATAGCTGTAGGCTTCGCCATCACCTTTATTCCGGTAGTCATTATGGCATTAGTGGCCCTCCGCATAAGCCACCTCGACTTCGGAAGCACCTGTGGCATGCTGTGTGGAAGCATGGCAAACCCTATGGCATTGAACTATGCCAATGACACGTTACCCGGTGATAATCCGGCAGTGAGTTATGCCACCGTATATCCGCTGTCCATGTTCAGCCGGGTCATTATAGCCCAATTAATACTTATGTTTTTTATATAATTTCCAGCTATGAACGCTTATAATTCTATCACCCCGGAAACCATACAGGAAGATATGCGATACCTGCAACTGCTGTCGCATAGTTTCCCCACTATAGCCGATGCCAGTACGGAAATAATCAACCTGGAAGCTATTCTGAACCTGCCTAAAGGTACAGAACATTTCCTTGCCGACCTGCACGGAGAGTACGAGGCATTCCAGCATGTATTGCGGAATGCTTCCGGGGCCATCAAAAGAAAAGTAAATGAAATATTCGGCAATACCCTGCGCGAGAATGAAAAAAAAGAACTATGTACGCTGATTTATTATCCGGAACAAAAACTGGATCTGGTAAAAGCAGTGGAAACAGACCTGGACGACTGGTATGTCATCACGTTGAACCAGTTGGTACGTGTATGCCAAAATGTATCCTCCAAATATACCCGTTCCAAAGTGCGGAAGTCGCTTCCCAAAGAATTCTCGTATATCATTCAGGAGTTGTTGCACGAAAACTCAATGGTTCCCAACAAACAGGCGTATATTAATGTCATCATCAGCACCATCATTTCTACCCGCCGCGCCGATGACTTTATCATTGCCCTATGCAACCTCATCCAACGGCTCACCATAGACACACTGCATGTGCTGGGTGATATATTCGACCGTGGCCCTGCCCCCCACCGCATTATGGACATATTATGCGATTATCATAATTTCGACGTACAATGGGGAAACCATGACATTTTATGGATGGGAGCCGCAGCCGGCAACGACTGCTGTATGGCAAACGTGCTACGCCTGGCCATGCGTTATGGCAACCTTGCCGCTCTGGAGGACGGATATGGCATCAACCTTCTGCCCCTGGCCACCTTTGCCATGGAAACATACGCTGATGATCCCTGCACCCTGTTCGGACCGAAAGTAGAGAAAGAAGACTGTACGTACAATGCCAAGACGCTGCGCATGATAGGCCAGATGCACAAAGCAATCAGTGTTATCCAGTTCAAGCTGGAAGCGGAGATTATCAGGCGCCGCCCCGATTTCGAGATGGACGACCGTATGCTGCTACACCGTATAGACTTCGAGCGTAAGACCATCACAATGCCCAATGGAAAAGAATATGAGCTGAAAGACAGTTTTCTTCCTACGGTAGATCCTGCCGATCCTTATAAGCTGACAGACGAAGAACGGGAAATTATGAACAAACTCCATCGTTCATTTGTCAGCAGTGAGAAATTGAAAAAACATATCCGCTGCCTGTTCCGTTACGGATGCATGTACACGGTGAGCAACTCAAATCTGCTGTTCCACGCCTCCATTCCCTTGAATGCCGACGGTACGCTGAAAGATGTGTCCATAGCCGGAAAAACGTACAAGGGAAAAGCCTTGCTGGAAAAAGTAGGGCATTTGATCCGTACCGCCTTCTTCGCTGAGGAAGACAACGAGGACAGACCCTTTGCTGTAGACTATGTATGGTACTTGTGGTGTGGCAAAGACTCCCCTGCTTTCGACAAAGACAAAATGGCTACTTTTGAACGTTACTTCTTAAAAGAGAAAGAGTTGCACAAGGAAGTGAAAGGTCACTATTACAGCCTGCGCAATGAAGAAAAAGTATGTGACATGCTGCTGGACGAGTTCGGCGTGATAGGAACACACCGCCATATCATCAACGGGCATGTACCCGTAAAAACCATCCAAGGTGAGAATCCGATAAAAGCAAACGGCAAGATGATGGTCATAGACGGAGGATTCTCTAAAGCGTATCATTCGGAAACCGGAATTGCCGGATATACACTGGTATACCATTCGCGCGGATTCCAACTGGTACAGCACGAACCGTTCACCTCAATGCAAAAAGCCATTGAAGAAGGGCAGGATATCAAATCGAGCACTCAGATAGTAGAAATGAGCACCCAACGCATGATGGTAAAGGACACTGACAAAGGACGGGAACTGGTGACACAGATCAACGATTTAAAGAAATTGCTGATGGCCTACCGGACAGGACTTATCAAGGAGAAATCCATATAAACAGATTATCCGCAATCATACTACCGGATAATAAATGAAAGTTTATTGCCCTATGATTGCGGATAAAAAAATAAAGCCCGTATCAGACTCACGTCTACCGGGCTTTTGGATTACCGAACAAAAATATCGTTATACAATCTTGTTCATCGCCGAATCGGGGAAAACCACCGTCGGCTTGAACGATTTAGCTTCCTCAAAATCCATCATGGCGTATGACATGATAATCACAATGTCACCCACCTGTACTTTCCGGGCAGCAGCCCCATTCAGACAAATACATCCCGAACCGCGCTCACCCTTAATAATATAAGTTTCAAACCTCTCGCCGTTATTATTATCCACAATGTGCACTTTCTCGCCGGCAATCATGTTGGCGGCATCCATCAAGTCCTCGTCAATCGTAATACTACCCATGTAATTCAAATTGGCTTCCGTTACACGGACACAATGCAGTTTCGACTTTAATACCTCAATCATCATAATTCTAATGGTTAACGATCACTATCCCTTATATTTTATATTATCTATCAAACGTACCTCTCCGCAAAATACCGTAATGCAACCTACTGCATAATCCGTATCTTCCCAATCCGTTATTTTCTGAAGCGTAGTGCCGTCTACTATTTCAAAATATTCCAGACGCAAACCCGGAGCGGCAGCAATCGCATCTTCTACAAACTTCTGAGTCTCAGCGACCGGATGAGATTTTGCAAAAGTACAACTCTTAAATAAAGTCTGCGAAATATTCAGCGCATACTCTCTCTCCACCGCAGAAAGCCGTGCATTGCGGCTGCTCAATGCCAGCCCGTCTTCCTCACGCACAATAGGACAACCTACAATTTCCAGTCCGTTGAACCCTATCTGTTTCACCATTTCACGAATAATAGCCAACTGCTGGAAATCTTTCTCGCCGAAATAAGCACGGGTAGGATTTACAATCATAAACAGCTTGCTCACTATCTGGCATACTCCATTGAAATGTCCCGGACGGAAACGGCCTTCCATCACTGTGTCCAACGGCGCATAGCTGAACTGCCGGGTATCAGGCTCAGGATAAATCTCTTCTACAGACGGAGCAAAAACAAAAGCCGCCCCTACTTTTTCCAACAATTCACAATCGGCATCCAATGTACGCGGATATTTTGCCAAGTCATTTTTGTCGTTAAACTGGGTAGGATTCACAAAATCACTTACCACCACTACATCATTTTCTGCAACAGCACGTTTCACCAACGAAGCGTGTCCGGCATGGAGTGCACCCATCGTAGGTACCAGACCTATTGTCTTTCCCTCACTGCGCAGGGCATCCAGCTCTGACTGAAGCTCTTTGATTGTTTGAACTAACTTCATCTTTTTATCTCTTTTGTTTGAGTAGTTTCATTTAAAACGGCTGCAAAGTAAACCATTATTTGGGAGATAACGAAGAAAAAAAGAGTTTTAATTAATGATGAGTAGTTAGTAATAAGCGGTTAATACCTTGCAGATATGGCGCAATAAGCCCTCTTCAGCCACCGGCCGGCCACTTGTTCTTTCCCGTTTTTCACCTAATTCCGCAAGACATCGGCCATTAACCTCAAATTGCTAATGACTAATTACCAGCCACTTAACATATCATAAGGAATTATTATTCCTCGTTTCTTGCCACTCTCATCTATTTTTTTTATATCTTTGCAAAATGATTATGAGCAACAAAAAGTTAAGATGAAGGCAAATAAAGTTTTATTTATTACACAAGAGATTACCCCTTACGTTCCCGAATCCGAAATGGCAAACATGGGAAGATTTCTTCCTCAGGCTATTCAGGAAAAAGGCAGAGAAATCAGAACTTTTATGCCAAAATGGGGCAATGTCAATGAACGCAGAAACCAATTACACGAAGTCATCCGCCTGTCCGGCATGAATTTAATCATAGACGATACGGACCATCCGCTGATTATCAAGGTAGCATCTATCCAAGCTGCACGTATGCAGGTTTACTTCATTGACAATGACGACTATTTCCAGCACCGCCAAATGGTAGCTGACGAAAACGGTGTAGAATACAAAGACAATGACGAACGTGCTATTTTTTATGCACGCGGCGTATTGGAAACGGTAAAGAAATTACGCTGGTGTCCGGACATTATCCATTGCCAAGGGTGGATGAGTGCATTTGTACCTCTTTATATCAAGAAGGCTTATCAGGATGAACCGTCATTCAGAGACTCAAAAGTAGTATTTTCGGTATTTGAAGATGATTTCAAATCGGACTGCGAAGGTAATCTGACTGAAAAACTCATGCTGAAAGGCATTGAAAAGAATGATGTGGAAAGCATCGTCAAATCTCCGGCAAATTACGAGGAGCTGTGCAAACTGGCCATTGCCTACTCCGACGGTGTGATACAAAACAGCGAAAAAGTGAACGAGAATGTCATGAAGTTCGCCCGTGAATCGGGTGTGCCCGTGCTCGACTATCAGCCTGCCGATACCTATGTAGATGCTTTCAATGAGTTCTATGACAAAGTATGGGAGTTTGAAAAGAAATAACTCACTAAGAATAATAAAGATGAAAATCAAATACTTATGCGCATTGTTGTTGGCTGCACTTATTTATAGTTGCGATGATTCAACAACCGGCATCGGGACTGATCTTATCCCCGGTGGAGATAAGATTCCGGCAAATACAGACAGTTATGAGTTTACCACCAAATCTCTGTTGGCCGACTCCGTTTATGCACGTACCAGTACTGCATATTTAGGACGATATACCGATGAGCAATTTGGAGAATTTACTGCCGACTTTATAGCACAGTTCACCTGTATGGACAACTTCAAATTTGAAGAAGA
>DXLM01000035.1 GCA_019414725.1 Bacteroides sp. | reverse complement strand
AACATGCAAAAAAACAAGTATGTATTTAAGAATCTCGTGTCGCTCTAAACCGGAACTCTACAAACAAGTATGACGAGAGTCTCCTAAAAACTTAGAAGGGAGAAGATATTTTTTATAACAGTGTCTAAAAATCATACACCTTGTGTCAAATTATTAGACAGTCATTTAAAACTAGTATAAAGATAGCATACTGATTAACAGCAAGTTAATATAATGGCACGCTGTTTGTATTACAAAAGGCAAACACCCAATAGGCTTATGAAAGAATTGAAAACATATTTTACTTTTTTAAATAGGAACGAGAAATGTGAAACGTCTGATGAAATTTACATTCATCAGACGGAATGTAACCCATGAGAGTCCTATAAAAACTTAAAAACAACATAGCAACATCATGAAAACAATATTACGCAATCTATTTTATACGCTTAAACGTTTTCGGACAGCTTCCGTACTCAACTTGTTGGGATTATCAACAGCTTTTGCTGCCTTCATGCTGATTATGATGAAAGCGAGCTACGAATACAACTTTGATACGTGTTATCCAGACTCCGACCGCCTGGTCATGCTAAATTTTGGAGAAAAAAAAGATAATTTGATCACTTTACTTCCAAGAGGCCCAATCGATTTTCTCATCCAACAAGTACCCGGCATCGAATATGGAACCATCTACGCTCCCTGCTGGCAGAAACAAGCGTTCTGCACCAATCCTGAAAATCCGCAATATTTCTATGAAACTCCGTGGGCTGTGTACCCTGATTTCGGAAAAGTTATCGGACTGCAGTTCGTAGAAGGCAGTGACAAGGACATGAATAAACCTGAAAGTATCATTATTTCGGAAAGCTATGCCCGCAAACTTTTCCCTAAAGGCAACGCCCTGGGCTCCTATCTCTATACGGAAGGTGACAATGGGCTGGTAAAGAGAATAGATAAGTTCAGAATATGTGGTATCTTTAAAGACCTCCCTGAGAACTGCCAGTTTAAAAATGATATGTTCATCCGAATGAGTGATTACCAAAAAGATGACTGGGCAAGCCAGAACTATTTTGCCTTTTTCCGGTTGAAACCGAGAGTTAGCGCAGCAGATATCAACCAGCAAATAGAAGCCAGCGGTGCCAACAAGCGACTGAATATTGTAGACAAAGGAAATCAACGACTCTACGTATTCCCCATCAAGAAACTTTATTACGATATGTCGGCATCCTATTACCTCAAAACAGGGGACCGTAGTACAATGGTATTGATTGTAAGTATCGGATTACTGATTATCATTATCGCCTGCATCAACCTGATCAACTTCAGTACAGCCTTAGCTCCGGTTCGCATACGCAGTATCAATACACAAAAAGTATTGGGCAGCAGCAACTGGGAACTACGCCGTGCCTTATTAACTGAATCAGTCGGTACTGTCCTGATAAGCTGGCTCGTATCACTGAGCATTGTCGAAATGCTCATACGCCTGAAGGTACTGTCTTTTATGGGATTCACCCCTTCACTGATTACCTACTGGCATATCATCGGGTATACCGGAATCATTGCACTGGTAACAGGTATCATTGCCGGACTCTATCCATCATGGTACATGACTTCTTTCTCTCCTGCCCTTGTGCTGAAAGGAAACTATGCCCTAAGCGGAAGAGGCAAACGGCTCCGCATGTCACTTATCGGTTTCCAGTACATCATTTCATTTGTGCTGATTGTAACTGCCGGATTCATTTTCCTACAAAACCGCTATATGCAAAATTATACATCAGGCATTGACAAAGACCAAATACTGGTTGCTTCTCTCCCACAAATGCCTTATCAAAGTTCCGAATACCGCAACTTTACAAATACCCTAAAAAGTTTTGCAGAAATAGATGATATCGCCTATGCTAAATCAAATCTGGGCGGAGGAAGCGGATATACTCAATATGCTTTCTTATATAAAGGAGAAATGCACGGACATTACTACATCGACGTCACGGCAAACTTCTGTAAGGTAATGGGCTTAAAAATTGTATCGGGAGAAGATTTCCTCCCCAGCGACTCCATCTATCACAGTGATCTGAACTTTATTGCCACACAAGACTTACAGCAACAAACCGGCATTCCGGCCGGCGAAATACTGGACTTCTTTGTCTGGGGTGTGAATGCCCGGCTGAAAGGCTACGTCAACAACGTACAATTAACCTCACTCCGTTCTGAAGCACTTCCCTATATATTCTGTCCAAACGGGAAATACGGCAGCGATATCCTGCCTTTTGCCTACATTCGTGTAAAAGCCGGAAGCAATATGAGGACAGCCTTGAAGCATATTCGCCAGACATTAGCCAAATGTTTTATCGGCTATCCTGTTGAAGTAAAATTCTATGATCAGGTATACAGCCAACTTTATCAGAAAGAAGCCGAGCAGCAACGGATGATCACCTTATTCAGCTTGCTTGCCATCCTGATCTCACTAGTAGGAGTTTTCGGTCTTATCATCTTTGAAGCAGAACAGCGCCGCAAAGAAATCGGCATCCGAAAAGTATATGGAGCCCACACCCATCAAATTCTCTGGATATTCGGGCAATCGTATCTCACACTATCAATAGTCAGCTCCATTATTGCAACCCCGATAGCCTGGTATATCGTATCCAGGTGGCTGGAACAATTTACAGAACGAATAGACATCACACCGTGGATGTTCATTCTTACCTGCATCATTATCAGCCTCATCACACTGATAACCATCACTATACAGAATTACCGTGCTGCAACAAGTAACCCGATAGAAAACTTAAAAACAGAATAACATTGAAACATTATGAAAACAATATTACGCAACTTATTTTACACGCTCAAACGTTTTCGGACAGCTTCCGTACTCAATCTGTTGGGATTATCAACAGCTTTTGCTGCCTTCATCCTGATCATGATGAAGGTAAGTTACGAATACAACTTTGATACTTGTTATCCGGATTCCGACCGTATTGCTGTACTGAATCTCAGTGTAGACCATCACCCCAATGAACTGATTGTATTGCCCCGACCTTTTGTAGAAGGAGTGATAGAAGAAACACCTGCAATCGAATGTGGAGCTTTTTTTGATTGCTCTCCCAATTATGCAGAACTTATCTCAACCGATGCCAAGCAACCCCAGTACATTTACGAACCTGTTACCGTAGTAAGCCCAGATTTTGCCCGAACACTCGGCATGGCATTCATAACAGGAAATGATGAAGGATTACGCCAGCCTGGAGGAGCTATTATATCTGAAAGCCAGGCCCGAAAGCTTTTCCCGAAAGGAAATGCCGTAGGAAGTTATCTCTATATGCCAGAAAACAAGAAACTGCTCATCACTGGAGTATACAAAGACTTTCCTGAAAACAGTCAGTTTAAAAATGTTATCTACCGTGATATCGATAAACAAAAGGATAAAGACCGTTGGGGAACTCAGAGTTACTATGCTATCATCCGCATGAAACCCGGTATCAATATCCAAACTTTAAACGAACAGCTTAAAAGCAGTCATCTGGCAGAAAACATGACCATCTATTCTGAATCAGATCGAGAAGTCTGTGCAATGCCAATCCGCAACGTTTATTATGAAGCGAATCCCTGGATTTTCTATAAAGTCGGTGATCGCCAACATACCTGGTTGCTGATTACCATCGCCATTCTTACTATCAGCATTGCTGCCATCAACCTGATTAATTTCAGCACCGCACTCACTCCGATGCGTATTCGCAGTATCAATACTCAAAAAGTATTGGGCAGCCCTGTCAACCAACTTCGCATAGAACTAATATCAGAAACTATCGCCATCGTCCTTATCGGATGGCTACTTTCACTATTTATCGTGTGGATTCTAACACACATGAAACTACTCAGTCTGATAGGATTTACGCCTTCCTTTTTTACTTATCTACCTGTAATTCTGATATCAGGAGGCATTGCTTTGCTTACCGGTATAATAGCAGGTCTATACCCTGCATGGTATATGACTTCATTTCCTCCGGCTCTGATGCTGAAAGGTAATTATGCTCTCTCGGCCAAAGGCAGATTATTCCGCACCTTGCTTACGAGCTTCCAATATATCATATCATTCGCTCTATTAGTATGCGCCACATTCATTTGGCAACAAAACCAATACATGAAAATTCAAGATACTGGATTTGCACGTGACGAAATTGTGATAGCCGGACTTCCCCACAAAGGACAAGAACTATCACAATTCACCACTTTCAAACATGAACTTGAGAAATTCCCGGAATTTAAAGGTACTGCATATGTTTCTACCAAACTAGGCGCTAGCGATGTGTATAGTATGACCGGATCAAAATATGAAGGAGAAGAGTTCTATCATTATGAAATTCGTGTTTCACCCGATTTTGGTGAAGTTATGGGATTTAAGTTATTAGAAGGACGTTTCTTTCTAGCTTCGGATACAATATCCAGCAACAAATACACTTATTGCCTGGGTACTAAACGCATCAAAGATGAACAACATATCCCGACTGATACTCCTTTTAGAGGAAACCACTCAAAGAGTAACTATATCGTGGGATATATCGATGATGTAATCTTTACTTCAAGCCGGGTCAATGCATTTGCCTATAGCCCATTTTTATTCACAGTAGAATCCCAACTCACCAAGTTGCCTTATGCCTATATCCGTATTAAGGCAGGAAGTGATGTTTCTACTGCTCTCCGTCATATTCACGAAACCGCTGAGAAAATCTTCCCCGGATATCCGGTAGAAGTCAATTTCTTCAATACCTACTACCAACAACTGTATGAAAAAGAAACCAATCAACAGTATATGGTTACCCTCTTCAGTTTGCTGGCTATCATTATCTCATTGGTAGGAGTATTTGGCCTGACCATTTTCGAAACAGCATACCGGCGTAAGGAAATCGGCATACGCAAAGTATACGGAGCAAAAACTTCTGATATTCTATGGAACTTTAACCGTACTTACCTGCGCATCATAACAATCTGTTCAATCATCGCCAGTCCCTTTGCCTGGTTCTTCATGGACAAATGGCTACAAAACTTTATTATCCGAATCAACCTGTCACCGTGGGTTTTTCTGATAGCTTTTGCCATTATAATAATACTTACACTTACGATTGTAACTATACAGAATTACCGTGCTGCAACAAGCAACCCGACAGAGAACTTAAAAATAGAATAATATAATAATAATTTAATACTTACCACTATGATCAAAATTGAAAACCTTTGCAAGACATTCCGCACTACAGAAGTAGAAACAATTGCCTTAAACAATGTAAATCTGGAAGTTAATGAAAAAGAATTCGTCGCCATCATGGGACCATCCGGATGCGGAAAATCAACCTTACTGAACATCCTAGGCTTACTGGACAATCCGACTTCGGGCAACTATTATCTGGACAATAAAGAGGTAGGGCATCTGAAAGAAAAAGATCGTACCAATGTACGTAAAGGAAGTATTGGTTTTGTATTCCAAAGCTTCAACCTGATAGACGAACTGAATGTATTCGAAAACGTTGAGCTACCTCTTACTTACCTGAATATTCCTGCGGAAGAGCGCAAGAAACGAGTAACTGAAATTTTATCGCGCATGAATATCAGTCATCGTGCCAAACATTATCCACAACAGCTATCCGGTGGTCAGCAACAGCGTGTGGCTATCGCCCGTGCCGTAGTTTCCAATCCGAAAATTATCCTTGCCGACGAGCCGACTGGTAACCTGGATTCTAAAAACGGACTGGAGGTGATGGAGCTGCTTACCGAACTGAATAAAGAAGGTACTACCATCGTCATGGTAACCCATAGCCAGCGTGATGCAGGATTTGCCAGCCGTGTCATCAACCTGTTCGATGGACAGATCGTATCATCCATCAGTGAAATGTAATCTCTCTTAAGTTTATACAATGAAAAGAAGGTACACCGAAAGTGTGTCCGGATGTGCCTTCTTACTTTCTTTCAATCCATGCCAAACAATGAAAAGAGCTTTACAGAATCTTTTTCGAAAAGGAGAAGGAAACTTGATAAAAATTCTCTGTCTGGGTGTAGGAATGGCTATCGGACTGGTAATGCTTGCCGAAGTAATTTTCGAACGGTCGTATGATAACTTTATTCCCCATCTGGAAGACACTTATATCATACAGGAAAATTACAAGCAGCAAGGTAGTGATTGGTTAAACCACAGCAGTGTATCGGGAGCCATTGCTCCGGGTATCAAACGATATTGTCCAGAAGTAGAAGCCGCAACCCGTTTTACTATACTGAATGAAGATCTGTTGTTAACAACTGAGGATCAACGCATCATAAAAGGAAATGCTTATTTGTGTGACAGTTCATTCTTCGATGTCTTTCCACGAAAAATCTTAATGGGAGAAGAGCCACACAGCGGACTGGAAAAAGCCAACAATGCTTATATCTCAGCCAAACTGCTGAAAGTACTGGGTAATGATATTTTAGGCAAACAGCTGACATGGAAAGTTTTCCCAAACTTTCACATTACGGTAGCAGGGGTCTTTGAGGATTTCCCGGAAAACACTCATCTGCCGAAAATAGACATTGCCGTAGCTCTTCCTACTATCGGACAAATTATGGGGGACGGAAGAGATAACTGGCTAGGAAATGACCGTTATTCGGGCTATGTCCGCCTACACCCGGGTACTGATCCGAAAACATTGGAGCCCAACATCAAGCATATGCTGTATACCAATGCTCCAATGGAAGAACTAGAACGCTCGGGCAGCCAGTTTTACCTGAACCTGAAACCTGTAAACACGATCTTCCTGTCTTCGGAATACAATCGTATCATGAATATCGTTTTTCTGGCCTTTGCCTTTATTATGCTGGCAGTAGCAGTCCTGAATTATATCCTGCTGGTTGTTTCATCGGTAGTCAAACGAGCTAAAAGCATTGCTACTTACCGCTGTTACGGAGCAGAAAGTAAGGATATTTATCGCATGATACTGGCTGAATCGGTATTACACTGCTTCATCGCTCTGATACTTGCCATACTCATCATCTTCGGGCTGCAAGATTTTTTACAGGAGCAAATGGGACATAGTTTGCAAGCCTTATTTTCTCCCACAGCTTTAGTTCTGTGTTTAATAGTCGTTATTGCCATTGCTATAATTTGCGGTGTAATGCCCGGCTACATATATACACGTATACCTGTCACCTACGCTTACCGCCGATACACAGAAAACAAACGACAGTGGAAATTAGGACTTTTATTCGTACAGTTCATGCTGACAACTTTCTTTGTCTGTCTGCTTACCGTTATCGGCCTCCAGTATCAGGCATTGACAAACTACCGCACTGGCTTCGAATACAAAAATGTGCTCTACGTTTCTCTGCCCGGAACCCAAACAGTAGAACGTGAACGTTGCATACAGGAGTTAAAAAGACTTCCCAACGTAAGCGGAGTAACCTGGGGATATCAGGAAATGTTTATGAAATGCAGCGGAAACAATGTATACGACCCACAAAGCGGTAAAGAGTATATGAACATAGCCGACATGTACGACGTGGGTTCCGACTATCATAAGGTTTTCAGTATTCCTGTACTAGAAGGAAGTACTTTTACTACTGAACTGGGAGATAGTGCCAGCCAGGAAGTAATGGTAAGCCGTAACTTTATCAAACAAATGGAAAAACTTGCCGGGTGGACGGGCTCTCCTGTTGGTAAGCAAGTTTTTATCACAGAACATCAAGGCCCGTACACTATCTGTGGTATCTACGAAGAAATTCATCTAGGTTCTCAAGTTGCGGAAGATTTCGACGAGCGTCCGACAGTGATGTTCTATAACAGACATCCCAACCATCTTCTTTACATTCGTTTGAAAGAAATGGGTCCAGCACAAATCAAGGAGGTACAAGACATAGTCAGCCGTACCATGCCCAGCCAGGAGAAACACGTATATAGCCTCGACCTGGAAATGACTAATCAATACAACATGCTGTTACACGTGAGAAACAGTATACTTTTTGTCGGACTATGTATTCTGGTAATTGCACTTATCGGACTGATAGCCTATATCCGTGATGAAGTAAACCGCCGACGTTCGGAAATAGCTATCCGTATCATTCACGGAGCACAAGTAAAGGATGTACAACTCATCTTCCTGAAAGATATCCTGAAAATAGCTATTCCTGCTGTTCTAACCGGAAGCATATTCGCAATAATTATCAGTACCCGATTACTGGAGTTGTTTGCAACTAAAATTTCTCTTACATGGTATCTGTTTGGAGGATGCGTACTCGCTGTACTGATAATCATATTTGCAATCAGTTGTAGTATGATACTTAAAGCAGCACATAGCAACCCGATCAACAACTTAAGGACAGAATAGTTGATACTCGTGTTTTTTATGAAACAAAGAGGCTTGCTTTCATTCAACTAAAGGATGAAGCAACCTCTTTGCTTCATAAAAGGCTTTCCCTTATTAATGCTGTTATGCGCAAATAGAGTCAATTAGTTCAGCCATCAAAGTATTATTTTTGATGCTAACTTAGTTCACGAAAAAAATGAATGGGTAATATATTTCGAATTTAAAAGCGGAAAGAGTGGGATTCAAACCCACGGAACGGACAAGCCGTTCACCGGATTTCGAGTCCGGCCCATTCGGTCACTCTGGCATCTTTCCTTTATCGGCAGCGAATATACTGACTTTTCTTATCCGTTATCATCGTCAACAGCAGATTTTTTATGACGACAGTTCCCTGTCAATCATATTTGCTCCATTCTTAAAATACAGGACGATGCATGCGTAGTTCTTTACGCAATGCTAAAGCCTTGCCATCCGTCAACTGATTCAACAACTCCCAAAACTTAGGACCATGATTCATTTCGCGGGTATGTGCCAGCTCATGCAGAATCACATAATCCATTAAATGTGCCGGCAAAAGCATCAGGTAAAACGACAGACTTATATCCCGTTTGGAAGAGCAACTTCCCCAACGAGAACGAGCCTTTGATATCGTTACTTTATTATAAGGTAAATCAAACAAGCTCGACCAGTACTGTACTAAAGGAGGCAAGTATTCTTCTGCTTTTTTCCTCATCGCCCGCATAACAGCATTTTTTACTAAAGTCTGGACTCTGTCTGTTGTAAAATCGGCATGAGCTGGACAGGCTATCACTACCGTTTCATCCCTCATACTGACTGTAAAATTTTTCAATGGAGAAGTTTCGAGTTTTAATCGAAAACATTCTGCTTCGATAGAGAAATTTAAATCGAAAGGTTTCGGCTTTACTTCTGAACAGACATTGCGCAAACGTTCACGGAAAGGAGCAATTGCTTCAAGTAATGCTGTTATACTCCGGTAAGGAGGAGTGGTAACATGCAAGCCGTCTTCTTTTACACGCATCGTTATATTACGGGCTGAACGACGTACTACGAAATGTATCTTTCCAAAATCTTTATCTGAAATAATTTGTTTCTTACTTATCATACAGCAAACTTACGGAAAAAACTTCATTTTTTCATCTTCTATTTATATTCCGGCATATAAAGCCAAACGATTAGAAGGTCATACAAAATTAACTTTTTCCATGTAGATTTTCCGTGGCTTTCACATTTTCAACTCTACAGGTTCGAGGAAGAAATCCTCACTTTTTCAATATACAGGAAAGTATGAAATTAATTACAATATTAATAATCAAGAATTTACAACGCAGAACAAAAGTTTGGTACAGCCATTGTCTTTCTATTTACAGAAACAATTGTCAAACTTAAAAAATTACGATTATGAAAAAGATTTTTGTAGCAATAGCATTAATAGCAGGATTAGGCACATCATCAGTAGCGTTTGCAAATGCAAAAACAACAAATGAAATCAGTATTCAACTGAATGTAGCCGATTACACTCCTATCGAAGTAAAAGACTTGCCTCAAGCTATACAGGACGCTCTGACCAAAAACTTTAGTGAATATACAGTAAAGAGTGCAGCTTATCAGGAAGACGAAGATGGTGTGAAGATTTATCAGGTGACAGTGGTAGATGAAGAAGGTACAGAAGCCAACATCTTTTTCACTGAAAAAGGAGAAATTATCGAATAAAAAAGCCCCGTTTCATACTTACTAACAGTAACACAAAAAGAGAAAAGGATTACTGCTCACGCGGTAATCCTTTTTATTGAGTTAGTAATTTCTAATTTGAGAGAATTGAAACTTCACAGCCTCATCAATGATTTTTCTTAAATAAGCACTAACTATTTATATAAAAGCAAATGAAAATGTCAACTTTATTGTTTTTTCAAAGCAGATTGTTCCGAAACTTTCATCGGTGATTTTACCGAATCGGCTTTATAAGCCACTTGCGGATCATGAGTATCGTTCTCGAATTGATCGTAAACATATACTACTCCTGCTTTATTCCCTACCATAGAGTGCTTCACGACTCCTCCTATAGAAAACAGCAAGGCCATTACAGCTGCCGCCTTGAACAAAGGCATAAAACGCGTATGTAAAGTAAGGCGTCTTGCCTTGACTACCGGTCGTTCTATTTCCGCCAGAATACGTGAATCAAAGTCATCGCCCAACTTTATATCCTTCTCAGCCTCCTGATAGGCAAACAAAGATTTATAGCGGAGTAAATGTTCCGGAAGCTCTTTCTGGCGAAAAAAAGAACGCAATATCTGTTCTTCCTCCACCGAAGTTTCGCAATTCCAGTATTTCTCTAAAAGTTGTTCAATGTACTTATAGTCCATAGTTATCTATCTCGCTGTATTTTAACTTTATCCGTTGTCTCGCTCTGAACAAATTCACTTTTACCTGTTCCTCAGTCAGTTGTAAGACATCGGCTATTTCCTTATAACTCTTTCCCTCTATATCCCGAAGTTGTACGATAGTGCGTTGCTTTTCTGGCAGTTCATTAATTAAATGATGCACCAGCCTTAGTTGCTCATCCTGTTCGTACGCTCTGTCGGGAGTCAATGTATCGGGCATTTCTTGTGTTTCGGGAGTCAATTCAACATTCTGCGATTCCAGCTTTTGGCTTCGGTCAATAGCAAGATTCCTTGCAACAGTCAGACAATAAGCTTCAATTGAATCGAATTGTGTCCATTCGTCCCTCTTGTTCCATACTCGAATCATAGTATCCTGCACGATATCTTCTGCCTCAGCACTGTCGAATGTTATCCGCAGTGCCAACCTGTAAAGTTTGTCTTTCAAAGGCAATATATCATTTCGGAAACTAATCTCTCGCATTGCTCTCTATACTAATGACGGGTGAGTTACACAAAAGTTACACTCACCCGCCTATTTTTTTGAATTATTTTTTTATTATCGTACCAGACTTACCGTCTATCGCTGAGGCTAAGGTTATTACAACTTGGGAAACTCCGGCTTCAACCGCCGAAAAAGAGTTCTCAAGCTTAGGAATCATACCGCCTTGTATCACTCCTTCATCGACATATTTCTTAAATAAGTCGGGAGTTATGACAGGTATTACACTATCTTCATCTTCGGCGTCACGCAAGACTCCTTTCTTTTCGAAACAATAAATAAGAGTGACATCAAAAGCTTCAGCCAGAGCTTTAGCCGTTTCTCCTGCTATCGTATCGGCGTTTGTATTAAGCATATTGCCTTCACCATCATGAGTTAGCGGAGCCATAACCGGAACTACTCCACGGCTAATCAACGAAACAAGCACTTCGGCATCTACATGCTTCACATCTCCCACATAACCATAGTCTATTTCCTTTACAGGACGTTTTACCGAACGGATCACATTCATATCAGCACCAGTTAATCCAACGGCATTCACTCCCTTCGCCTGAAGGCCGGCTACAATATTCTTATTTACCAATCCTCCATAGACCATCGTTACCACCTTCAGGGTTTCAGCATCAGTAATACGGCGTCCATCTACCATTTTACTCTCTATACCCAGTTGGGCAGCAATTTTTGTTGCAGAGCGTCCACCACCATGTACCAACAGCTTATAGCCAGGAATTGCAGAAAAATCAGCAAGTAACTGATTCAATGTATCAGCTTCTTCAACAATTTTTCCACCAACTTTTACAATAGTCAACTTCTCTTTCATCGTATGCTTATTTTGTATTACTCCAAATATGTATATCCATATAATCCCGAACGGTAATTTGCCAGGAATTCCTTTCCTTCTTCCAAAGAGATTTTCCCTTCTTTTACTGATTTTGTCACCCATGTTTCGAGTGTACGCACCAGTTTCTTCGGACTATACTGTACATAATCTAACACCTCTGCTACAGTTTCACCGTCGATAACCTGATCGATGGTATAGCCTTTTTCGTTAACTGTTACATGCACAGCATTCGTATCTCCAAACAAGTTATGCATATCTCCCAAGATTTCCTGATAAGCTCCTACCAGGAATACACCTATATAGTAAGACTCTTTAGCCTTGATGGTGTGTACTGGTAAATCATGCGACACATTTCTTGTCGACACAAAGTTTGCTATCTTACCATCCGAGTCACAAGTTATATCTTGTAATGTAGCCGTACGATCCGGACGTTCATCCAGACGCTGAATAGGCATAATAGGGAAAATCTGGTCGATAGCCCATGAATCCGGCAGTGACTGGAACAAAGAGAAATTACAGAAATATTTATCAGCTAGTAATTTATCCAGATTGCGGAACTCATCGGGAGCGTGCTTCAAGCCTGAAACGATGTGATTAATTTCACGACAAACCGACCAGTACAAACGTTCTATCTGTGCACGAGTTTTCAAATCCACAATACCATGGCTAAACAGATCCAACGTTTCCTCACGAATCTGCTGAGCATCATGCCATGCTTCAAGCATACGGCTCTGATTCAGATTATCCCATATCTGATATAATTCCTGTACCAGTTCATGATCTTCAGGGCTGACCTCAAACTCTTCTTCCATTTCCGGCAAAGAAGCTGTTTCAAGAACTTCAAAAATTAGGACAGAATGGTGAGCAGTGAGCGAACGACCACTCTCTGTAATGATATTAGGATGCGGAATATTGTTCTTGTTACTAGCATCCACCATGATAGAGATAGAATCGTTTACATACTCCTGAATAGAATAGTTCACACTACTTTCACTGTATGAAGAACGAGTTCCGTCGTAATCGACTCCCAATCCTCCACCTATATCAACAAATTCTACCGGGAATCCTAACTGATGTAACTGTACGTAAAATTGAGAAGCTTCACGCAATGCCGTCTTAATACGACGTATTTTAGTAACCTGACTTCCGATGTGGAAATGGATAAGCTTCAAACAGTCTTTCATTTCCTTTTTCTCGATAAAATCGAGAGCCTCAAGCAGTTCACTGGAGGTCAATCCGAATTTACTTGCATCTCCTCCACTTTCTTCCCATTTACCACTGCCCGAAGAAGCCAACTTTATTCGGATTCCGATATTGGGACGTACATTCAGTTGCTTGGCAATCTTGGCAATCAGACGAAGTTCATTCAGCTTTTCAACAACCAGAAAAATACGCTTACCCATCTTCTGCGCCAGCAAAGCCAGTTCTATATAGCTTTCATCCTTATAGCCGTTACAAATGATCAGCGAATCAGAATCCGTATTAATGGCAATCACAGCATGAAGTTCGGGTTTTGAACCAGCCTCCAGTCCCAGATTGAATTTCTTTCCATGACTGATGATTTCTTCGACAACCGGCCGCATCTGATTTACCTTAATAGGATAAATAATAAAATTCTGAGCCTGATATCCATACTCTTCCGAAGCAAGAGTAAAGCAATTGGATATTTTTTCGATACGGTTATCCAGAATATCGGGGAAACGCACTAGCATAGGTGCTGTGACATCCCGTAATTGAAGTTCGTCGACTAATTCTTTCAAATCGACTGCCACACCGTTTTTACGCGGAGTTACTACTACATGACCTTTGTCATTAATACCAAAGTATGAAACACCCCACCCAGTAATGTTGTAGAGTTCTTCAGAATCTTCAATACGCCATTTTCTCATTTCACAACATAAAGTCTACGTTTATAATCTATTTATCTAATAATAATTTCAGCTTTTTCACCGATTCACCGATTTGCTCATAGCTTTCCAGTCTTTCGGCATTGAATGTATACTTAGCCTGCCGGTAGAAGTCCATGCGCTTCTGCAAAGCACTTGTGATGACATTCATTAGTTCATCATCTGTCTTATCTGCCAGCAGCGGACGCTTCGCCTTGGCTATTTTCAAGCGCCGGAACAAAACTTCCGGATTGACATCCAGAAATACAGTATCTCCCACACTATTCATATAATCCATATTATCGAAAAAGCACGGAGTACCTCCTCCAGCAGCAATCAATACATCTTCAAAATCTCCAACTTCATGGAGCATATTTCTTTCTATCTCACGGAAGCCATTTTCTCCACGTTCGGCAAACAACTCCTGTACAGTTTTATGAAAACGTTCTTCGATATACCAGTCCAAATCGATGAACTGGAGTTGCATGGCACGGGCAAACGCTTTTCCTAACGTAGTTTTGCCCGATCCCATATAACCTATTAAAAAGATTCTTTTCATTATTTCTTTTTTACACCGCCACGTACCTTACGAACTTCAGCCTTTTCCTTCTGCAACTCAATAACCTTGAAGCATGCATCCAATGTCAGGTCGGCAGCTTCTACGCTATCAGGTATCTTATAGTTCTTCTTCTGGTACGAAATATACGGTCCATAACGACCATTTAAAATCTGCATATCCGGATCAGCATCAAAAGTCTTGATAACTTTTTTTGCAGCCGCATCTTGCTTTTCACGGATCAAAGTTTCGGCATCTTCCAGTGTAACAGACATCGGGTCCATATCTTTGGGTATGGAAACAAACGTATTATTATAACGTACATATGGTCCGAAACGTCCGGTTCCGACAGTTACAACAACGCCATCCAGTTCTCCTAGCGTACGAGGAAGTTTAAACAGATCGAGTGCCTCTTCCAGAGTTATAGTTTCCAAAGAATATTCCTTCTTTAGCTGAGCAAAGCGAGGCTTTTCTTCATCATCGGCAGTACCTATCTGCACAACCGGACCATAACGTCCGATTTTCACAGAAACTGGTTTTCCACTTACCGGATCCACTCCAAGCATACGCTCTCCTACCTTATGTTCCGACTTGGCAGCCATCGTATCTTCCACCAACGGATGGAAACCTTCATAAAAATGCTCCATCACATCAGTCCACTTTTTATCTCCTTCGGCAATTTCGTCAAACTGTTTTTCGACACTAGCCGTAAAATTATAATCCATGATTTGAGGGAAGTACTCTTTCAGGAAGTCATTAACAACCATTCCGACATCAGTAGGTATCAGTTTCGCTTTTTCACTTCCGGTAAGTTCTGTTTTGGTACTTTCCGTAATTTTGTTTCCTTTCAGTTGCAGAATTCCATAATTACGTTCTACTCCCTCACGGTTTCCTTTTTCAACATATCCTCGCTGCTGGATAGTAGAAATAGTAGGTGCATATGTAGAAGGACGTCCGATACCCAGTTCTTCCAACTTACGTACCAGGCTAGCTTCTGTATAACGTGGAGGAGCCTGAGTAAAGCGTTCCATTGCAACAATCTCCTTGCAGTCTAAGACCTGACCGACTTCCAACGCCGGAAGCAAATGTCCTTCATCTTCCTGCTCTACATCATCATCAAACGACTCTTTATACACACGTAAGAATCCGTCAAAGGTAACAACCTCACCTACAGCAATAAATTTATCCGTATGACCGCTGATAGATATAGTCGCAGTAGTCTTCTCCAGTTCAGCATCTGCCATCTGTGAAGCAAGCGTACGCTTCCAGATCAAATCATACAGACGTTTTTCCTGAGAAGTTCCATCTATCGTTTCATTCGACATATAGGTCGGACGAATCGCTTCGTGGGCTTCTTGTGCACCTTTAGTCTTCGTCGTAAAATGGCGAGTGTACACATATTTTTCTCCCATCAGTGAAAGAATGGTATCCCGGCTGGTACTTAAAGCAAGATCTGACAAATTCACAGAGTCAGTACGCATATAAGTTATCAATCCGCTTTCATACAATCTCTGAGCCAGCATCATTGTCTGTGCTACCGTATAGCCCAACTTACGCGCAGCTTCCTGCTGTAAAGTTGAAGTTGTAAACGGAGCTGCCGGCGATTTTTTCATCGGACGGGTAGTGATATCTTCTATCTTAAATCCGGCATTCTTACAACTTTCAAGAAATGCCTTAGCTTCTTCTTTCGTCTTAAAACGCTTTCCTAAATCCGCCTTGATTTCTGAACCTTTATCATCGGTAAAAACAGCAGTCACCTTATACGAAGCTTCACTCACGAACGCATGTATGTCACGTTCACGTTCCACAATAAGGCGTACGGCAACCGACTGTACACGTCCGGCTGACAAAGAAGGTTTTATTTTCTTCCACAATACCGGCGACAGTTCAAAACCAACAATACGGTCGAGTACTCGACGTGCCTGCTGAGCATTAACCAAGTCTACATTTATATCACGTGGATGCTCGATAGCTTTTAATATAGCAGTTTTAGTAATTTCATGGAATACAATACGTTTCGTCTTCGCAGGGTCCAGTTCAAGCACCTCAAACAAATGCCAGGATATAGCTTCTCCTTCACGGTCCTCATCGGATGCGAGCCATACCATGTCAGCTTTCTTTGCTTCCTTCTTCAACTCTGTTACCAGTTTCTTCTTATCTTCCGGCACTTCATATATTGGAGCGAAATGATCTTTTATGTCGATGCTGAACGCTTTCTGTTTCAAGTCGCGGATATGACCGTAACTTGAAAGAACTTTATACCCCTCTCCAAGAAACTTTTCAATAGTTTTTGCCTTTGCGGGGGACTCAACTATTACCAGATTATTTTGCATAACTTCTGTAATCCATTTAGTGATTTTGGGACAAATGTATGAAAAAACCTGAAGTACACCATATAATAAGGTGCGTTTTTCTAAATTTCTTATTTTTTAATATTTCCGGATATGGAAAACATAAAGAAAAATCAGGCGAAAAAGATTACACCAGAAGAGTATTATAACGTCAGGATACAACAAAGCCTGTAACGGATATATCCCGATACAGGCTTTTATTATTATCAGAAACGGAAGCTTACACCTGCCATGGCATTAAATCCTTGAACGGGGTAACCAGCCTCGGTTATGTAATCTTGATTCAGCAAATTATTGAAACGTACAAAAACATTCAAGCTGTTAAAGAACTCATATCCTGCAGAAAGTGAAAGATTATTTATTGCATCAGCTTTTTCCAGTTCTCCAGCCTTTACACGTCCCTCATAACGATAGGCTGCCGAAACCCAAAACTCATCATACACCTTTGCACGAGCAGAAGCATCTAATACAAATTCCGGCTTCAAGTAAAGCAACACTTTTGCTTCATCTTTTACATTCCAGCCATAATATGTTCCACCTACGGAGAAATCAAAAATATCTTTATATCCATAAGCAGCTTTTATTCCTCCATATCCAACTTTTGCCTTTTCTTGCATCAAGAGTGAATAGCAGTACGGGAAGTCGGTGTCTGTTATACCCGGAAGATGGAAAATCTCATCTTTAGTCACACGGTATCCTCCAAATAAATGGAAGCCCAGTCCAGGTAATGGAGATGCTTTAAAACCGACCTGAAGATCCGCCGGTGTATAGGAAGTACGCATTTGGTTTATTACTCCCCAGTATGGAGATTCCTCATTCTGCTGACGAAAATCGTTCAAGCGGGTTCCTCCTGTCGCATGCAGATAAGCCACATAGGTATCAGCAAAAGTATAATCCAGCTTAACATCCGGAGCAGCTTTTATACCACTTCCATTGGCCGACTGCCAGTCAACATGAGCTCCCACACGCAACCGTATATTATCATTTTCAAGCGTATAATAAGGATTCAACTGCAACAATGTATAATCAGCCTGTTCCGCATCATAAATCAGGTTATCCATACCCAAAGCAATGCCTACATGCTGTTCCTCGTTCAACGCTCCGGAAATAAATCCGACAGTATGAAAAATATTTTCCGAACCGTGACGCATATAAGGGATGTCATACTTGCGGCTAAAGCTGCGTAAGCCTGTCTGTAAAGAGAATTCCACAGGCAATTCACCTTCTACAGAAGCTATGCCTACATATCCTTCACCTAAGGTATAACGCTGACGGCTTGTTTCATATAAATTCTGAATACTTTCATCTCTCACAGGCATATAATTGAATACCTGGGATACAAAAGCTCCACCTAAAGAAAGTGAAACAGTCCGGAAATCATGTTTATAATCCAATGATACATCTGTACGGTAAAAGCGCGACTTCCATTCTCCCTCTTCAGGAAGCAAAGAAGAAATATTTCCATTCATACCATACAAAGAAGCCATAAATTGTAAACGGTCCTTGCGAGAAATATCCCAAAGATACGAAGCCTTGAGATCTACATTATTCCGGTTGCCATAAGCTCCTCTGATATATCCTCGCGGCGCATCAGCTTGCTTCTGTTCACTTGTTATGGCTTCCATCGGAGAAAAGCCCCAGCTTGTCAACGGACGAACCGATGTTGCATAATCTATATGCTGTTTGGCAACAGCAGGCTCTTCCACTTTCGGCAAGACATTCACTTTAAATGCGTCCATAACTTCAGGATTATACTGATTTTCCACTACAACCGTACGATTCAGTGTAGAATCTTTCACCTGTTCCTGTGCATAGCCTTTTACTACGGGCGACAATGCCGCAGCTACTAAAATTGCAGATATATGTTTCATTGTTTACTTCCCTTATTTAGTTTAGCCAATCGAGTTTCTATCATTTCCGCAATATCATCATCTGCCTGATAATTCTGCTGCAATGACAACAAATATTGCTTGGCATCCAAGTTACGTCCAAGTTTCATGTACACATCCGACAACAGGACAAAGCTTCTAGCCAGCCAGTAAGCATGCGGGGTACTTACCTCTATATAATCAAGTACCTCTTTTTCTGCCTTTCCTGTTTCTCCATTGTCAAAATAAAGTTGAGCCAACAAATATTTAGCTTCAGCTCCATATACATTACGAGTATCTTTAGCCAAAACAGCCAAGTCGCCTGCTGCTTCTTTATTCTGTCCTTCGGCAAGAAGAGCTTTTGCACGATAATAATGCGCCTCATTAGCTAATTCGGGAGCCAGCTTGCTTTCAGCAATCAGACCCGAAGCCACAGAAATAATTTCCTGACAATCTTTCACCATCCAGGCACTGCGCATAGCTCCTGTACGTGCAGTCACACGTTCTTCCTGCGATACAGCACGATCTGCCATACGTTTATAAAGTCCCAATGACTTTTCATATTCTTTTTCACGATAAGCAATGTCAGCACACATAGCCATCGCTTCGCCAGAGAATTTATTATCAGGATATTCGACAACCTTATCCAAGTGTGAAACAGCCCCCGTGTAATTCTTCTCATTATAATCAATCAAGCCCAGATAATAATGAGCATCTACACTAAATGCTCCTTGTGGGAAAGATTGCAGGTAACGTACAAAGCTGTTTTTAGCTTCAGTGATATTTCCACGCATATACACACGTTCGGCTGCCACATACGTCAGCGAGTCACGTTCATTCACATCAAAATTGGCTCCTCCCGGAATCGTAGAAACAAAAGCCATATAGTCGTCTACCCGGTTCAGGTCAATATAGATAGATTTCAAATCGCGCTGAGCCAGACGAGCTTCTTCACTACCCGGATAAGTAGAAATTACTTTTTTGTATGCAGCTATAGCCTCATTATATTTATCATTCTGATAATACAACAAACCTATCTCATTTGCTGCCCGACGAGAAAGCGGACTTTCCGGATAACGTTGAACCAAAAGAGAATAACGCTTTACAGCATTATCATTGTCTTCCAGCTGCACGAAAGCACGTCCCTGTTCATAAAGTGCATCATCCAGATACTGTGACTCAGGGAATCCTGTTATCAAACGGTTCAGCAATTCAATTTTCTTACCATACTCACGCTGCAAGCCCTTGATAATACTCTGCTGGAACAACGAGTAATCTGATAACGACATCGAATAACCGGATGCTTGTGCATACTGCGCATCGGCTGCATCAAATCGGCGTGCATAGAAATTACAGTCACCCATTCGATTATACACATCAGCTACGACATCGTTCTCCAGACGAATCCCCGATTCTGCACAGCGGGTAAACCAAGTCAACGCCTTATCGTACTGCTTTTGCTTAAATGCTGTATAGCCCAGGTTATACAAAGCCAGTCCATACTCTGTAGAACGACGGTCGGGAGCAAACTCCAGATACTGGCGGTAATCGGATGCAGCAGCACCGTACTGTTCCAGACGATACTTTGACTCTCCACGCCAATAATAAGCATCAGCCTGAGTCTGCTGGTTATAACGTCCCAACTGAAGCGATTGAGAGAAATATTCTATAGCATTTTCGAAAGCAGCCTGTGCAAAAGCCTGCGTACCCAGACGGAACAACAATTTTTGCTTAGCTTCCAGAATACGGTTACCCGGACGGCTGATTTTAGCAATAGAATTAAGTGCAGCCATATAGCTGCGAGTATTCATATATACTTCTATCAAATAATCATTTACCTTTTCTGTATAAACAGAGTTAGGAAATTCATTCAGGAAACGTTCGAATACCGTAACCGATTCAGCAAACGGAGAATAGGATGTTTCGTGTATACACAAAGCATAATTATAAAAAGCCTGCTCCTTGATGTCACGGTCATAGTTCATCGCAGACGCCTGTTCAAAAGCCATTCGTGCCCGATTTCGTTCTTTCAATTGCAAATAAGCAAGTCCCATGTGCAAATAAGCATTCTGCGTCAAGGCATCTTGCACAGTAGTCACCTCACCCAATGCAGCAGCTGCTTCCGAGTAGACCCCCGTATAGAAGAAACTCATTCCTAACTTATACAACGAATTTCTTTCAGCATGTTCCTCAGTCTCGCTGCGATAAGCTGACAGATAATCAATGGCAGCAGCATATTGCTTCAAGCCGTAACAAGCTTCTCCGCAAATGCGTTTCATCTCTATTGCCTTTTCCTGGCGTGGATAAGCTTCGAGATAAGTAGATGCGATCTGTCTGGCCTGCTGGTAATTTCCTCTGACCAGATGAATATCGGCTATATAGTAAGGCGACAAAGCCGCATACTTAGAAGATTCGCCTGTCTCACGAAATCCCTGCAAAGCCTTATCGTACTGTTTTTGCACATAATCGATATAAGCCAGATGATAAACGGCATCTATATGATATTCACTGCTCACCTCTTTCAGAATACTGAACCAGACAGCAGCTTCCTGCAAGTTTCCCATTTTCAGATAAGCAGTTCCCATACGCAAGGTACAGGCATCCCGCTCAGAATCAGCCAGCAAATCGAACTGGCATCCTTTAAAACAAGCAATAGCCTCTGGATATTTTTCCTGGAAGAAATAGGCAGAAGCGATAAGAGATTGCACCCGATTGGCATAACGCGAATCCGGATATTGTTCCAGATACCCTTCCAGCTGCTTAATACAGTCAGGAGATTTCAGTTCATACGACGTGCAAGCAATCATATAAGCGGCTTCATCAGCCAATGAAGCCTGCGGTTTCTGCTGTACAAAGCGCGACAAGGTCTGTTGCGCCGCTGCATAGTCACGACGAAGAAATAACTCTTTTCCATCGTCAAACAGACGACGGGAATCTGTCAGTGGCTCAGTCTGCTGTGCCATTCCCATCAAAGGCAATACACACATGGCTCCTGCCACCCATACATGTTTCTTGTTCTTCATATCTGCAAGATATTATTATTCTTATTTCTTTTTATGCTCTTCTAAAAAACGAGCAACACCCTGACGGACCGAATCCAGTCCAAATTCTTCCGGACGAACCTGATCCAAAGGCATCCAAAACGAATCGGCCACATCATCCATTGCCAGCAATTTGCTATCATCTGCCACCCGGCATAGAAAAAACAAATCGAGGGTATGTACCAGAAAACCAGAATACAAATAGGTATTAGGAAGCGAAAACAAATAAGTTGCCTCTACAACCTGTAAACCGGTTTCTTCACGAACTTCACGTGCAACACCCTCCTCTCCAGTTTCTGCCATATCGATAAAACCTCCCGAAAGGTCGAGTGTTCCCTTTGCCGGCTCTTTTCCTCTCCGGCATACCAAAAGTTCATTTCTAGCATTCAAAATAAAAGCAACCGTAGCGGCACTTGAATTAAAATAATAAGTAAAACCGCAGTCGGCACATTTTTTTGCTTTCTCATTTCTTATCTCGAAATGAGAGGATCCGCACTTGGGACAATATTTAAACAAATCCAGCGGGTGCATATCTTAAAAGATTTATAATATTTAACTCTACAAAGATAGGATAAATGAAAACACAACAGGGGAAGTTAACACAAAAAAATATATAAGTAAGGTATTCACCTGAGAAAGGAGTGATAAACATCCGTCTGCAAAAGTAAAAAGCTGTCAAAAAACTATCTATATTTGCCAGTCAAATTATAAAAAGAGAGAATCATGTTGGAACGAGATTACATTATGCGGTTAATCAGACAGTTTTTCGAAGCTTTGGAAAAATTAAAAGAAGAGAAAGCCGAAAAACAATCATCAACTCTTCAGCTGGAAATCCATAGCATGTATCGTGCCTATTTTCACCAGCCTGAAAGTTTTTTTTACGAACAAGATGCCGAATTCATCCTTCATTACCTCCAAACGGAATTTCCCAAGCAGGAATTCCTTCAACGGATAGAGATGCTCTCCGAACTGCTATGTTATGACGCTTCCATAAAAAGCTCTGCCAAAGAGAAAAAAGAACTATACCGTAAGGCACTGTATACGATGGAATACCTGGATACACATAGTGATACTTTTTCCTTCGAAAGAAGACGAAAAATGGGCGAAATCAAAGCAGAAGTAGACGAATAGCTAATATTTTCTGTTCTTTTCTGTAAAAAAAACATGTTTTTTATCGGCTTTTATAAGACTTATAAAAAAGTTTTCCTATATTTGCTTACAAAATGATAATATAGATTGCTTATTATGGAAAAAATTGATAACCTAGACAAACAGATTCTGGAAATTATTTCGCAGAATGCTCGTATTCCGTTTAAAGACGTTGCTGCCGACTGCGGTGTTTCACGTGCAGCCATTCATCAACGTGTACAGCGATTGATCGACTTGGGAGTTATCATTGGTTCGGGTTACCACGTAAATCCCAAAAGCCTGGGATATAGCACTTGTACATATGTAGGAATCAAGCTGGAAAAAGGTTCCATGTACAAAAGCGTAGTAGCCGAACTCGAAAAAATTCCTGAAATTGTAGAATGCCATTTTACTACCGGTCCGTACACAATGCTGACTAAGCTATATTCAACAGATAACGAGCATCTGATGGAATTGCTGAACTCCAGAATTCAGGAAATTCCCGGTGTGACTGCAACGGAAACCCTGATTTCACTCGAGCAGAGCATTAAGAAGGAAATTCCTATCCGCAAAGAAAAATAAGGATGGACTGGCTTGCAACTCTCCATTTTGAAGGAATAGTAATAGGCATATGTACTTTTCTAATAATAGGACTGTTTCATCCTATTGTAGTTAAAGCCGAATACTATTGGGGAACACGTTGCTGGTGGTGGTTCCTGCTGCTAGGCATTGCAGGTATCATTGGTTCGGTACTTATCGGTGACATATTGATATCGACATTACTGGGCGTATTCTCTTTTTCTTCTTTCTGGACCATCAAAGAAATATTCGAGCAGCGAGAACGGGTGCTGAAGGGATGGTTTCCCATGAACCCTAAACGTAAACATGAATACGAATCCCGATCTTGAAATTCTGCATCAGAAAACTATTTTATAATCACAGATTCCATTGGTTTAATTAATACTTGCATTAACGGACCAATGGAATCTGTGATTTTTATTATATCTTTATTGTTCCCGATCAATGCGGGTTATATTCCTGCAAAGGCAGTTCTCCTCTCAATGCTCCAAGTGCATTCATGGCCAAAGCTCCCATCTCATCCTCACCAGGAATAACTACAATACGAGCAATGCCTTCCAGCCATTCACGAAGTAAAGCTACACAATATTTGTTGTTGGCGATTCCTCCGGTCAGAATAACAGCATCTGTCTGTCCGTGTAAGGCAACATGCATCGCTCCTACCTGCTTGGCTACTGTATAAATCATAGACTCCAGCACCAGTTTATGTTTTTTATCGCCGGCATTTGCCCATCGTACAATAGTAGGTACGTCGGTTGTACCCAGATGAGCCAACAAGCCTCCTCTGCCATTCAGCATTTTACGAATTTCCTGATAAGTATATTTGCCGCTGAAGCACAAATCTACCAGTTGCCTGGCCGGAATTGTACCTGCACGTTCCGGGCTGAAAGGTCCTTCCCCGTTCAGCGCATTATTTACGTCAATCACTTTTCCGTAATGATGCGCACTGACAGAGATTCCTCCTCCCAGATGTACAACTATCAGATTAAGCTCCTCGTATTTTTTGCCAATCCGGGCTGCATAATTACGAGAAACCGCCCGACTGTTCAACGCATGGAAAATAGAGATACGAGGAATCTCCGGAATACCGGTCAGCCTGGCTACATCACACAGTTCGTCGGTGACTACCGGATCTGCAATAAAAGCAGGACATCCTGCCGAAGCAGCCAGTTCATCTGCTATCAGAGCTGCCAGATTGGAAGCGTGTTCCATATCAGCATGCCACAAATCGTGCTTGATACGCTCATTTATCCGATATACCCCACCGGGAGTAGGCTTCAGTAATCCCCCGCGGGCAATGATAGCATCGAAGCACAAGGGAATTCCAGCCTCCCGCAAAGCTTCTGTAACATGCAAGCGACGATATTCATATTGCTCATTAATATGATGAAAAACCGACAAGTCTTTTGCAGAATGAAATACACTTTTTCTCCAGACCTGTTCATTATCCTCGTAAACAGCCAGTTTGGTAGAAGTAGAACCGGGGTTGATCACTAGTATTTTCATATAATATCAATATTAATCGTTTTGATTACCAGCCATGCATGCCAATGCAAGACTATAAAATTTAGAATTTCCCGAGTCGCTCCGCGAAGGTACAACTACCGGAGCTATTGTCCCTGTAAGCATGCCTGCCATGTTCGCATCACCAAAAAGTGACAGTGTTTTATAAAAAGTATTGCCCGACTCGATATTCGGAAAAATCATAATATCGGCATTCCCGATGACCGGCGAACTTAATCCTTTTATCTCACCACTATGACGGTCGCAGGCAGTCTTGGCATCCATAGGTCCGTCTACAAAGACAGAACCGAATCGGCCTAACTGAGCTTCTTCTTTCAACTGTATATAGTCCAACGTATGCGGAAATTTTTCATTGACTTTTTCAGAGCAATGTATTAACGCCACACGAGGCTGGTCATTGCCTAGCTTACGGCATATGGCAACATCGTTTTCTATCATTGCACGAAACTGTAACAGTCCCGGACGAGGAATGACAGCCGCATCAGAAAAGAGCAGTAATTTATGATACAGTGGAATCTGTGCCACGGCAACATGGCTCAACACCCCTCCCGGAGGTAACAATCCCTTCTCCTTTTTCAACACTGCACGCAGCAGATTGTCTGTATT
Source organism: Bacteroides sp. (assembly GCA_019414725.1). Taxonomy (GTDB): domain Bacteria; phylum Bacteroidota; class Bacteroidia; order Bacteroidales; family Bacteroidaceae; genus Phocaeicola. Next base: position 7,418 of record DXLM01000035.1, on the reverse strand, counting down.
AATAAGTCCTTTCATCAGGATATCAGCCTCTCCCGTACGCACCAGTTCTACAGCAAGCGCAGCTGCTTCATCGGGAGTGGAAGTTATATAAACACGGACAAAATCGGGAGAGGCAGCACGCAAGTTATGAGCGATTTCAACATGAGCTTCATCGGTCACCAGCAGATATTCGGCTATTTCCTCCCTTAAACTACGGATAATGACATATTCTGTATGAGGGTCATTGGGACATACCACAGCAACCCGCCGACGGATACCAAGCGAACGCAAATTATTCACCAGCTGAGTTAGGGTTCTAATCAATTCCATACCATTGGATTTTTAGCAAATATGAAAAATAAATCTGAATTTATCTCTATATTTGCTTGGTTTCTACGAAATATTTAACTTATGAAAACGTTTCAAACATTTGACATCGAAGCGGAATACGATGCGCTCCATAACCGATTTCCCAACCATAAAGATGCACCTGTAATAGGAATTACCGGGAATTTCAGTGAAGGAAATTTAACACTTGCTCCTGGATATTATACTTCCATTCTGAAAGCGGGAGGTACTCCTTTCATTATTCCCCCTTTCGAAAATACTGACATTCTGATAAGCCTTCTCGATAGTTTAGACGGCCTTCTACTGACAGGAGGAGCAGATATAAATCCCTTATTCCTGAAAGAAGAGCCAGTAAAAGAATTACACAACATCAATCCTTTCCGCGATCGTCAGGAACTACTTCTTACGCGACTTGCAGCCAACCGCCAGATTCCGATACTAGGCATTTGCCGTGGAATGCAAGTCATGAACGTAGCACTTGGCGGAAGTATCTATCAGGACATTCATGTACAGATGGAGGGCAAGCGTATCAAGCACAGCCAGGATATGGACAGAGCTTTCGCCTCACACACCATACAAATAGAACATGATAGTCTGCTGGCACGAATCATGAAAACAACTTCGCTGCCGGTCAATTCATTCCATCATCAGGCAATAAACGAAGCTGCTCCGGGATTCCGTATTTCAGCACGAGCTGCCGATCAGGTAGCAGAAGCCATAGAAAGTACTGAATACAAATCGATGCTGGGCGTACAATGGCATCCGGAGTGTTTCATTCTGAATGGTGATGAATACATGATGCCACTGTTCGAATGGTTATTGCAAGAAGCAACTTCCTTCCGTACAGCCAAGCAGATGCATCGCCGTATACTGACTCTGGACACTCACTGTGACACGCCGATGTTTTTCGGACAAGACATTAATTTTGCTACACGAGATGCCAAAATAAAAGTCGATCTACACAAAATGGCCGAAGGACGGCAGGATGCTACTATCATGGTTGCTTATCTGGCACAAAAAGAACGTACTGACGAAGCCTTACTTGCCGCTACAGCCAAAGCCGACCAGTTGCTGAACGAAATAGAGCGTATGGTAGCGATGAACTGCACCGCAGTAGATATTGCTTACACTCCAGCCGATCTATACCGTCTGAAACGAGAAGGGAAAAAGGCCATTATGCTAGGAATAGAAAATGGATATGCTATCGGAAAAGATTTGACGAATGTAGAACGCTTCCGCAACCGGGGAGTTGTTTACATGACACTTTGCCACAACGGAAATAATGATATCTGCGGTTCGGCACGATATAATGACGAATACATCGGAGTAACTCCTTTCGGCGAACAGGTTATCCGGGAGATGAACCGCATTGGTATGATGGTGGATCTCTCGCATGCGGGAGAACAGACCTTCTACGATACACTGGACATAAGCAGCAAGCCAGTGGTATGTTCACACTCTTCGAGCCGTGCATTATGTGACCACCCACGAAATCTGACGGATGAGCAGCTGAAAGCTATTGCCCGTAAAGGAGGTGTCGTACAAGTTTGTCTGTATAGTGGCTTCTTGCGTACAGATGCTCCTGCTACAATCTGCGATGCAATCGAACATCTGCATCATATGGTCAACATCATGGGCATAGAGCATGTAGGCATCGGAACCGACTTCGACGGCGACGGGGGAATTATCGGTTGTAATGATTCTTCGGAACTGATCAATCTGACACGCCGTATGTTATACGAACGTTACAGCGAGAACGATCTCCGATTGATTTGGGGAGGCAACTTCCTGAGAGTAATGGAGGAGGTACAAAAACAAGATTAGTTCCTCATTATCAGATCATTCTGATAGTCTCGAAAAACATGCTGATGTCTTCGAAAAAATATGCTGATATTTTCCGGAAAACATCAGCATGTTTTTTTATTTTTTGTACAAATTTTACGGTCCTCTCGATAATGTTTTTTTCAGAACCTTTTCAAGAAGTTTTTAATGAAACGTATACTTTTTCAAAAAGCAGCGTTACTAAAAGAAAAAAACAGTAGAAGGGACTCATGAAATTAACAAAAAGTATTTTATTGACAAGCTGCTTCTTCCTGCTATGTGCCTGTGGAGAATACAAACTAGAATCGGAAGAAAATGAAACAGTTCAGGATGAACAGACGGAAGCACGGTACACCTTACAGCTAAATGTGACTAGCCGTAACAATGCAAAAATCAATTATCCACTCTCACTTTTTCTGTTCGACGACGAAAACAACTGTGTAGTACGTGAAACGATTCCTACAGAAGAAAGTGAATTCAGTTCTTCCATATCTAAAGGAAAGTATACACTCATCCTGCTATCTGGCCTCAACGAGAATGATCATTCGTATCCGCTGGAGATTATTCCCGACAGTTATATCAGTCTCAAGACAGACAACTGCTCGGAAGAGCCTCTGCAAATAGGAAAAGCCAGTGTAAACCTCACTCAATCAACTCGAATTACAGTCATTCTTTCGTATGCAGTAGCCTCACTCAATTTCACCCTCAACGGTATTCCTCAAGATGTAACAGCTACCGAAGTAAAGGTCTCACCGGTAAGCTCTGCTGTTTCATTCAACGGAGATTATAAAAACGACAAACAACAATGTGTTATTCCCTGCCGGAAAGAAGGAAGCCAATGGGTCAGCGATGCAACGTATGTGTTCCCTAACGAAAGTTCGCAGACTCATCTGTCTATCAATCTTCAGTCTTCACAAGGAAATGAAGCTTACGGCTATACATATCAGGCAACACTGAAGGCTGGCTATCCATATCATTTCACGGGAAACTATAAAGGTGGAGTAACACTCGACGGAGAATTTCAGGCGGAAGGATGGCAACCGGAAATAGACTGTGAATTCGGCTTCGATGAGATTTTACCCGATGAGGGAGAAGATGACGGTAATGATGAAGGGACAAATGACGGCAATTCGGGAAATACCGGAGGAGAAGACAGTTCTGGTGACAATGACACGGAATATGACACATTCATCGTATCCGAAATGCCTGGTGCAGATAGTATATGGGGATATTTTTATGTCTGGCAGACTACCAGTATTTCCTCTACCGAAGCGGAAGCTATCATCATCGCCCCGGAACAATGGTATACATTGGCCGCAGATGCTCTGGATTTGCTGGATACTTATTCAGAAGACGGCATAGAAGGATGGAGAATGTTTACAACGGAAGAAGCTACAGCGTTCCGGAACCAATTTCAGGGATCGGTCAGTGAACTGAATGAATTTATCAGTGAATACGGACTTGCATTCTTTAAATATAGCGACGGAGCACGTTACTTATGCAACAATGCACAGTCTACTTTCAGCTTTGCCAACAATCGTATAATAGATGCAGGAAGAACTGTAAAATACTACCTCAGACCTGTAAAAAAAGTAAGATTTAAGCTGAAATAGCTTTCCAACTTCTTTATATATAAACAAGGTGTAAGAAAATAGGACGTATCACTCCAATATTCTTACACCTTGTTTATATCCGATTAAATGATATGCTGCTTTTCCAATTCTTCAGCGACATTCTCCAATTCGGCATACCATGCTTCGCCAAATTTTCTTATCAATGGTTCTTTCAAGAACTTGTAAACCGGTACATTTTCTTTCTTTCCCAATAAAACCGCAGCCTTGCATACATCCCAGCGATGATAATTCACTGCCTTATAAGGTCCGTAATCGCCTACACGAATAGGATATAAATGACACGATACTGGCTTGTAAAAATTACAGCGGCCTTCACGATAGGCTTTCTCTATTGCACAATAACAATAGCCTTTATCATCGTAACAAGTAAACACACAGTCTTTGCCATTCACGATAGAAGTAACCAGATCTCCCTCCGAATCGGTATAGACGACTCCCTGCTTATCGATTACCGCACGAGCTTCCGGAGAAAGTTCGTCCCATATAACAGGAAGTACCTCTTCCAGCTTTTCTACTTCTTCCAGCTCTACAGGAGCACCAGCATCTCCTTCAATGCAGCACTCTCCCTTACAGGCATCGAGATTACAAACAAACTTCTCACGAAATACATCCAAACTGACTATTACATCATCTATCTGTACCATTTTCTTTTTATCTATATCGGTTAGTCATTAATGCTGCAAAATTACAAAAAAGTATGGTAAAGAAGCAAATAGCAGAATTATAACAGTCACAACCAAGATTTTTCAACAAAGAAATATACCTAAAAGTAGGTATTGCCCGTACGGTAAGAGAAGCGTACCTTTGTATTGTAATAATTACAAATTTAAAAATAATCAACTAAAAACATATAAATTATGACTACAATTATCAACTCTAGAGTACCTGAATTTAAGGTACAGGCTTTTCACAATGGTCAGTTCATTACAGTATCAAACGAAGACATCAAAGGTAAATGGGCTATTTTCTTTTTCTATCCTGCCGATTTTACCTTTGTTTGCCCGACCGAGCTGGTAGATATGGCAGAGAAATACGAACAGTTTAAAGCAATGGGTGTGGAAGTTTATTCTGTAAGTACCGATTCACACTTTGTACATAAGGCATGGCATGATGCATCCGAAAGTATCCGTAAAATACAGTATCCGATGCTTGCCGATCCGACAGGAGCTTTATCACGTGCATTTGGAGTAATGATTGAAGAAGATGGAATGGCATACAGAGGTACATTTGTTGTGAATCCGGAAGGCCTTATCAAACTAGTAGAAATACAGGACAACAGTATCGGACGAAATGCTGATGAACTATTGAGAAAGGTAGAAGCAGCTCAGTTTGTAGCTTCTCACGACGGTGAGGTATGTCCTGCTAAGTGGAAAAAAGGTAAGGAAACATTGAAGCCAAGCATCGATCTGGTAGGTAAAATCTGATAATGAAAGGGAGGACTGTTTATGTTGGATACAGCGTTTAAAGAACAACTAAGACAGATTTTTGCCGGACTGGAAGCTGACTATGTATTCGACATTGCAGTACATCCTCAGCATGAGAGCCGCAATGAACTGATTGAGTTACTCGAAGATACAGCATCGTGTTCGGATAAAATATCGTGTACCGTCCGCGAAAGCGAAGGACTGGAGTTCCGGATTTTAAGAAATGGAGAAGACTTGCGTATCTGTTTTCAGGCAGTGCCCAACGGACATGAATTCAGTTCACTGCTGCTCGCAGTGCTGAATGCTGATGGCAAAGGGAAAAATCTTCCCGACGATGCTACCCGACGGAGAATTGAATGTCTGCAAGGAAATGCTACGGTAACAACTTATATGTCACTTTCTTGTACAAACTGTCCGGACGTAGTACAAGCGATCAATGTAATGACGCTGCTTAACCCTCGGCTCTCACACCGTATCGTAGACGGGGCATTACATGAAAATGAGGTTCAACAACTCAAGATTCAGGCAGTTCCTTCTGTCTGGTTGAATGGAGAATCCATACATGTAGGACGCAGTAACCTGGGAGAACTGCTGGATAAGCTGGAAAGTAAAATGGGAACTGACTCTTCTTCTCAACCTACAACAGAAGAGCGACACTTTGATGTATTGGTAGCAGGAGGGGGTCCCGCCGGTGTTTCTGCTGCCATTTATTCAGCACGAAAAGGGCTGAAGGTCGGACTGGTTGCCGGACGCATAGGAGGTCAGGTAAACGAAACAGTAGGAATCGAAAACGTAACTTCCATTCCTTACACCACTGGAAAAAACCTATCTTCCGATTTACGGACCCATCTGTCGCATTATGAAAACATCACAATATGTGACAACCGCCAGATAGAATCATTCTCCTTGCAGGGCAGTGATAAGCAATTGACCGTTAAAGGTGGAGAAAAATTTCTTGCACCCGCTCTAATTATCGCTACCGGAGCTTCCTGGCGTAAACTGAATGTGCCGGGAGAAAGCGAATATATCGGTCGTGGAGTAGCCTTCTGTCCGCATTGCGACGGTCCTTTCTACAAAGGAAAACATGTAGCCGTAATCGGTGGAGGAAATTCCGGAGTAGAAGCGGCTATCGATTTGGCAGGTATCTGTGCAAAAGTGACCGTGCTGGAATTTATGGATACACTGAAGGCCGACCAAGTGTTGCAGGATAAATTACGTTCACTGGAGAATGTCGAGGTTTCTACTTCGATACAGACCCTCGAAGTACAAGGCAACGGAGAGGCTATGACTGCGTTGCGCATCAAGAACCGCCTGGATGAAACAGAAAGCATATTACCGCTTGATGGTGTTTTTGTTCAGATCGGGCTCGCAGCAAACAGCCAGCCTTTCGCCGGAGAGCTGGATACCAACCGCATGGGAGAAATCTTAACCGACAGAAACTGTCGTACAGCCATACCTGGTGTTTATGCAGCCGGCGACGTGTCCGACGTAGCATATAAACAAATTATCATATCGATGGGTGAAGGAGCTAAGGCTGCCCTTTCTGCCTTTGAAGACAGAATAAAAGGTATTTGCTAATATTAAAGTGAGTCTGGTATAAAATGCAAGATCTGTCAGTAAGAATCTACTTACAGTTTCCTGATTTTATATCAGACTCGCCTTATTTATCATTTCAAGTTCCTATTACTCTTTTCTTGTTCCACACTATTACTTATCAGAAGCTCATACACATCTCTTGCTTCTGCCTCTTTCAGACTTCTCACTTTGAATGAAGTTCCATTTGTAGAAATAATAAGATTTACCCGGTGAAAGAAAGGAGTGAATGGCGTTTGTTTAAGACTTACAAACTCAACATTCGTATATTTAATGTAGTTTCTGATATCGGCCAACTTACCGTTGTTTATTTCAAGATAATCCTCTTTTAAGGTGATGCTGCTTCTGCAAGCGGCCAGAATTCCTTTTACTAAAGATATGAGCATATATACCACAGGTACTGCCAGCCATGAGTATAATTCGTAATAACATAATACGATACAGACAATCAGCGAAACAGGAATATCAAACCTGACAGTATACCCTATAACCCCTTTACCGGATTTCGCAGATATTATACTCTGCGAAGACACATAATCTTTGCCTAGCCACCAGTTCAGAAAATGGGCACTATAAAATATTTTGTGTAAATGGAAAATACGGGATTCAAGTTTGAGTC
>DXLM01000034.1 GCA_019414725.1 Bacteroides sp. | reverse complement strand
ATTTATCCTTTCTATTTTATCTGTAATCCTCGGATGCAAATCTAAGGTAATTCTTATGGTCTTCGACTGTCCACCTAATGCCTGAAAAGATACCTCAACGCCTTTATACAATTTAGGATCGGGCGTAGTACGCCATGAAATTTTCAGTTCATTTAAATCCTTATTATACACAGCTCCTCTGGCTTCCAATGCTTCACCACTGACAGGAACTACTCCTTCAGGAAGTTCTCCAAAAACCTGGCCTCCCTCATTTACACATGAGCTTGCAGCAAACAAGCCCACAGCCATTAAACTTATTAATAGAGTACGCATATTTTTCTCATTTAGGGTTACTTAATTATTACTGAAATACTGGTTGTGGCCAATAAATAAAGCTATCGCTAGAAATACTGAACACATATAAGCCAGCTTCAGGAGTTTCATTACTTCTTACAATGATATGATCTTCATCGAACAGGAAGCCATAAATATTAGGGCAATACGATTTTACTGTATTGATATCAGAACCATAACCGGCCATCAATCCGGCATCTTTATTAAATCGAATAACGTCTGTGCCCTCTACAGGTGTCATATTACCTCCCTGATAAAGCATAAAGTAATAATTGTCTACATAAATAACAATAGAAGACCAGTCACCATTCCATTCAAATATAGGTATATTATCAAATCCAGGAATCTTATTGTACTCATCTTGTAGGTTAGTACTTAAAGTACATCTTGCATTCTTGAACTGTGGCTGACTACCACCCGGCAATTTAATCCAATCTGCCATCTTATACAGACTTGTCTTGTCCTTTCCATAAGACGTATTTGCAACCAGTTTATTTGCAGCACTTAATCCAGTAAGTTCTACATTTTCATTACTAACCTTAATTGCCTGCAATGATTCACCGCCAACGCTTACTGGTGACTGGAAGCTTAATACACCTTCTTCTGTTACAGTTCCAACTGCATCTATACGATTGACACTTTGATTTGCATAATTCAAGAAATGAACCGTATGATTATCTTTGGTTACATAATAATAGGCAACAAATTCACCGCTGGAAGCCGTACGAATCACACCAGATCCCCATCCTAGTTCGAACATTTTTTCAATTAAGCGTACTTCTGGAGATTTGATATTATCGAGTTCTGCTTTCGAAGCTTTGGCCATCGTATAAGAAACCCCATTCGATTTACCTTTACAAGTAATGGTATTTTCATCGGTACTTATGATAACCAGCACATTCTCTTGGGCAAGCTCTTCAAAATGCGATTGAGCCAGTGCAAGTTCTACTTGTCCTTCATTATTCAAGGTCAATGAATATGTGCCGGATACATTCTGAGGTGCACGTTCTGATTTTGTAATAACTGTCTTCTGTGCCGTATCAAAAATGAAGTAGCATGTATTTCCAGACAGAGAAATCTTCCATCCACCACCTTCTTCAACAGACCCCAATAAAGCATTTACTTTTTCTTCTTCGGTCATAATCGCATCCATCTCTTTACGAGGCGCACGTTTCCACATATATTCCGAATTCGACTCTTTACCCTTACAAGTAATGCTACTTACTTTAGCACTCGAAATAATAAAGGTTTCATCACCCAACACAGACAAAAGGTCTGATCCGGCAAAAGAAATTTCTACCTTTTCTTCTTCATTTACAGAGGTTTTGTATTCATATGAAAGCAACTTCGGATTTACAGTGGATTTCATTTGATACTTACCTTCTCCTACATTAAAATATACATAAACAGCTACATCTTCTTTGGTAATTTTCCAAACTTCATCTGCACTGGTAGTAAGAACCTGCTCTACATCTTTTATAAGTTCGGCTTCTTTGTTGTCTTCTTTATTACCACTCAAATCTGTACCTGGATACACTAACTCCAAAGGATCGCTATACCAGTCGCAAGATCCCATCATCGCACCCATAAAAGCGATAAATATAAAGTTCTTCAGTAATTTCATAATTTATTAGTTTTTCGGTTATAATTTACCATCCCGGATTTTGCTTCAAAGAAGGAGTTTTCGCAATTTCATTTGAGTTGATCGGGAAGAAATAGTCACGGTAAGTCACTCGTCTTGGAGCAAGTTGTTTCCCTTCAAAACGTTCCATACGATAAGACTTTCCACCAACTTTAATCGCTCCATTCTCATCTAGTACAGGCTGCATGCCATGTATGTAATGTTGTGTCTGAGGATATTGTTCTTTCTTTTCATCAAACCATTGCTGAGCACGAGTTTCTTCCGGCATAGCCAAATAATCTTGTTCTTTGCTTTCTTCTATCGGATTAGTCATGACTCCTTTATAGCGTAAGGTAAAATACCGATTATTTTCAAAGAACAATTCTACGCGACGTTCACGATCAATATATTCACGACGCAATTTTTTGTCAGAATCAAATTCAGGTGGTACAGGCTTCATAAAAGAACGCTCACGAATCTGATTAAGCATAGATTTTATTGTATTCACATCGCCATCTGTTTCATTCAGTGCTTCTGCATAAATCAACATTAGCTCCGGCAGACGGATAAGCGGGAAATGCATACTAGATATACTAGCATTTATTGACCAGTCATTCTGTATAAATTTACGCAAAGCGTAACCGGTACGGGTACTACGTGTATCACGCACTGTACTGTTTACCAATGCATCGCTACTACCTTCGGCTACATTATACTCTTTTCCCATCAAGACAGCTCCCATGTATACAATATCTCTGTAAAAACGAGGGTCACGGTTTACATAAGGATTCTTATCGTCATAATTAGAGGCTGTATAGATATCACGTCCATAATCCCCGTCGATAACTTCATATTGATCGACCTGTTCCTGAGTAGGTTGATTTCTAGTCTGTCCGCTTCCATAAGATTCCGGTATATTATCTTGTATCCAGCGAGTATCTTTACTATTCAACAATGTCAAAATTGATTCGTTGTTATAGAATGTATTGTCTCTAAACATTTCTTCCAAACGCTTATAAACTTTATCTCCTGAGTTAGACACAAATTCTGTTTCACTATACTGTTTATAAAGCGAATATCTACCCATATCAACGATCTCCATAAATTCTTCGGCAGCCTTTAACGCATTTTGCCAACGCTCTGGTTTATATTCCTTATATTCCTGAGCTCCAACACGTGTATCATTATCGCCCAACGGAGAAATTCCTGTCGGATTACCTTCAGCATCTCTAAGTCCGCCATTATATAAAGGTTGTGCAGCGATCCAGCGTACAATTGCTTTCAAAGCCAGACAAGCACCTTTATCAATTCGGTTAAACTCCTCACCCTCTTGTCTTACCGGCAAACGGCTAGCAGCCTCATCCAAATCATTACAGATCTTTTCAACACTGGTGTGAACTGATTCGCGTACGGCATATGTTGACGGATCTTCATTCAGAGAATACAAACGGTCGCTGTAAACCATCTCTCCATGCCAGCGAAGAATCAAATAATGATAATAAGCTCTGAAGAAATAAGTTTCTCCAATACGTTTACTCAACAGACCAGGAGTAGAAGGATGATCAGGAGTATTATATTCATCTACTCCCCAAATAATCTTATTTGCTTTTCGGATTGACTGATAAAAAGTCCACCACCATCCAAATCCGGAACCACCATATATATTACCTATTGAAGTCGGGTCTGCACTCAATTCTCCATTCAAGATTTTATACGGAGCATCAGCATCAGCCTTATTAGCTTCCAACTCATCGCAAACAGTTCCAATATTATGACTGTAAATCGTATTAAATCCCAAGCTGTTCAGATACATATCGGTATATAACTGTGTAACCAGTTCATTCACCTTGGTATAGCGAGAAAAAACTTCTTCTTCCTGAAGCTTTCCATCGTCTTCTCTTTCCAGATAATCGCTACATGAAGGAGTCAGTAAGCTTAAGCTCCCCAATGCAATGCAAGCAAGTATATTATTGATAAATTTCATCTTTATTCAAATTAGAATGTAACATTTACTCCAAAATTATAGATTCGCTGAATTGGATACCATGAACCATCACCATTACCGGTTTCTGGATCCATATTCACATCGCCAAGTTTATCAAATGTCAACAAGTTCATACCTTGTACGTAGAAACGAACCTGTTGCAGATGAGCTCTCTGTATCCATTTCTGTGGCAATGAATAACCAATCTCAATATTTTTCAGACGAAGGTAAGAAGCATTATACAAGAACAAGCTGCTAGATGCATTCTTATTGTTAGGATGGTTTCCTAAATGAAGAGCTGGATATGATGCATCCGGATTATCAGGTGTCCATGAATCTAAGTGCATACTCTTTACTTTACCCATGTTATTGCCTTGAGCACCCATTACAGGGAAATCCCATACAGCCGGACCACTCAATTGCAATGAAGTCAATGCAGCACCTTGGAAAAGCATGCTTAAGTCCCAGCCTTTATAAGAAATACCCAAAGGAATACCAAACTGCAATTCCGGAGTTTTCGGATTACCCATGGCTTTCATATCATGCTGGTCGTCTATCTTTCCATCATTATTCAAATCTTTATACACTACATCACCTGGAGATAGTTTACCCCAAGGCTGGAAGCCAGAACCGTCATTCATCGCATTTAGTCTGTCAGCTTCTGCCTGATCTTTTACAAAGTGGTCTACTTCATATACGAAATATTCACCCACGCGGTGTCCTGTACGTTGCATCCAAGGAACAGCACGGTCAATTTCCATCATATCCAAAATTTTATTACGGGCAAATCCGGCATTAAAACGGATATAATAGTTGAAATTACGACCAATTCTGTCATTCCATCCAACTTCCAGATCGAAACCACGGTTTATCACTTCACCTGCATTTACATAAGAAGATGTTTTTCCGAATACATCAGGAATACCTACTACATCACTACCTCCTGTATTTGTAATAATATCCCAACGTCTTTCATAAAATGCATCAATTGACAAACTCAAACGATTATTGAACATATCCATGTCAATACCTGCATTATACTTGATACCACGTTCCCAAGTCAAGTCTGGATTTGCCAGATCACCCTCCTGCAAACCACTACCCATAGACTGATTATAATTGGTACCAGTATTCCAAGAACTTGCATTCGTAGAATTATAATACTGTACATACAAGAAACGACCGATTCCCTGATCATTTCCTACCCAACCTACAGAACCTCTCAATTTCAGATGATCCAGCCAGCCCTTTGTTCCATCCATAAAGCTTTCTTCTGTCGGAACCCATCCTATAGAGAATGAAGGGAAAACGCCATAACGATGAGCCTTACTGAAGTTCTCAGATCCGTTAATACCGACATTAGCTTCGAATAGATATTTATTCTCATAATCGTATGTCGCTCTCGCAGCAAAACCCTGGTAACGATAGGCAACTTCATTACCGATAGTACGCTGTGAACGGTTCATAGTAAACATACCCGAAACATTATGGCCACCAAAACTACGCTGGTAATCCAGTTTTGCCTGCATATATACACGGGCAATAGCCATACTAGCCGAATAATTGTTTTGTTTCGTATTATCCACAGTAAAGTTGGATATAGCCGGAGTATAAGCACCGCTATATCTTACTCTGTCTGGAGTAGAATAAATACCAAGTCCGTCACTTGGATAGAAAGTAGCATATCCACCATACTCCTCGTTATTTGCAACTTGCCGAGGAATGGAACGATCGATAGCATGTGTTTCTTCAATATCGTAAGAGAACATACCTTCCACTTTCAGACCTTTTGTAATAAAGTCCAGTTTATGACCGATAATGAAGTTTCCCTGGAAGTTTATTTTATGAGTTGTCTTATATCCCATATAGGCAATCTCACCCAAGATATTCTTTGTATACCGACTATTACCGAATAAAAGCCCACTAGGATGATCCGTATAATAAGTTTCATTGCTCGGATGCCCGTTTCTTTCCAAAACTACCGGATAAATCGGAGGAGTGGTATTGGCTGTGAAAATGATATTTCCTGAACCGCCACCCGACTCATTCATATCTGTAATCTGTCCGCCAAGGTTTACGCTTACATAAAAATTCTTAGTAATGTCAACATCCAAACTTGTACGCAAGTTATAACGTTTAAAACCTCCGTTTGTACTATACGCATCGTTTAAGTCGGAATATCTGTAGTTACCATCCTGATTAAAATAACCAATCATCGCAAAGTAACGTGCACGTTCGCTACCTCCACGCAATGATAGTGTATAGTTCTGTTGAATGGCTGGACGAAAAGCATAATCGAACAAATCTATATTATATCCCAAGCCATCCGTATTATCTCCTTTGGCACGTGCCCAATTAGCAATCATTTCATCAGAATACAATCTAGACTGTACGGCAGGATCGTCTTCCCAGCCCGGGTTGTCATTCTTTAAAGCCTGATTATACAAACGTGCATAATCGGCCGAGCCCAAATAGTCTGGATACGATACCGGTTCTGCCATTCCAACTTGTGCTTTAAATTCCACAGTTGGTTTAGACTGAGAAATACCACGTTTGGTTGTAACAATTACTACACCATTCGCACCTCTAATACCATATACGGCAGTAGCAGAAGCATCCTTCAAAATAGAAAATGTTTCTATTTCATTGGGATCCAAGTTAGAAAGACTTCTCTCTACACCATCTACAATCACAATAGGAGATTGTGCTCCTGAATTATATGAAGACAAACCACGGACGGCAAAGCTTGCTACGTCCTTACCCGGTTCACCTCCTCCAAACTGAGTTACAGTCAAACCTGGCAAACGTCCTGCTAAAGCATTAGTGATATTTGCACTCGGACTTTGCGAAAGTTCCTTTACATTAACAGAAGCTACAGAACCGGTCAGGGTAGTCTTTTTCTGTGAACCATATCCGATTACGACGACTTCTTGTAAGGTCTTTGAATCTTCTACCAACGTAATGTTTAACTGACGTTGGCCTTTTAAAGGAATATCTTTTGTCGTATATCCAATAAAAGAAACCGTCAGAACCGCATCTTCATAAGGAACTGTCAAGTTAAAATTACCATCCATATCGGTAATTGTACCCAAGCTAGTTCCTTTCACCATAATATTGGCTCCAATAATAGGAAGTTTGTCTTCATCGAAAACTGTTCCTTTTACCAGAATTCCTTTCGACTGTTCAGCACCACTTGGTGATACCAGACTCTCAGCAGCCCAGCTGGGTGAAGAAAACAAGCACAGAAAAGCCATCGGATATACCCAATGCATATGCCTGAATTGCTTTCCTTTCAATTTCACATTTTTCATAGGTTCGCTTTTAAAGTTAAACATTATAGATTTATTCAGTTATTACTTCTCTGGATGATATATAGCTGTCTTACTTGACGAAGAGATTGAGGGGGGAATATCATCTTTGGACACACCTCTCTTATAAGCAGGCTTTTCACTCATTACGAAATGAAGCTCTATGCCATTCTTCACCATATCATAAGGCAAATATGATTTATCGTATTTCTGTCCGTTAACATAAAGTTCTTTTACGTATACTGCTTTTTCCGACCAGCCATCCGTTGTCATCTTTATCTGTTTACCGTTACTTTGCATAATTGTCAAGCTTTTTACACAAGGTGAACCGATATTATAAAAATTGCTGGAAGGAGCAACCGGATAGATTCCCAAACAATTAAACATATACCATGCTGACATCTGTCCACAATCATCATTTCCGCTCAAAGAACCGGGCTCATTACCATAAAAACGAGCTGCAATCTCACGTACCCAACGCTGACATTTCCAAGGTTGCCCCAAATAATTGTACAAATACGCTACATGGTGACAAGGCTCATTTCCATGCCAATATCCACCGATACGACCTTGTATATCGTGAGCTCCAGGTATATCTTCCGGCAATTCTACCGTAAACAATTCATCCAGTCTTTTCTGGAAAAGTTTCTTTCCTGCCAAATTGATATATCCTTGTACATCATGAGGAACATACCAAGTATACTGCATAGTAAAGCCCTCAGTGATATCCCCCCAGCCATTAACCGAACCGGGTCCTTGATAAGCTATCGGACTGAAAGGAGTACGCCACTCGCCTTTGCTATCTTTTCCACGCATATATTTCGTTTCAGGATCTACCAAAGTCTGATAAGAAAGTGAGCGATTTAAGAAATAATGATAATCTTCCATTTTCCCCAATGCTTTAGCCGCCTGTGCGATACAATAGTCATCGTAAGCATATTCCAATGTTTTGGATACAGATTCAGCTTCTTTATCAAATGGTACATAGCCTTTTTCACGATACTCTGGTAAACAATCATAGTTTTCATTCATCGCCGTAGTCTTCATAGCTTCATAGGCACGTTCGTAATCAAAGCCTTTTACACCTTTTACAATCATATCTGCCAAAACAGATACAGCATGATAGCCAATCATACACCAAGTTTCATTTCCATAGAACGACCATATCGGCAACATTTTCTCAACACTTTTATCGTAATGAGCAAGCATTGAATTAGCTATATCTGCATTAATATCCTGATGTACCAGATTGAACCAAGGATGTAGAGCACGATAAGTATCCCATAAAGAGAAAACTGTATAGTTAGTAAAACTTTCTGCCTTTTCAATGTTCTTGTCAAGTCCTCTAAACTGTCTATCTGCATCCTGAAAAACAAACGGATGCAGTGCTGCACGATAAGCTGCTGTATAAAAAGCCTCTTTAACTTCCGGTTCTGCTTCAATCTGATATTTCGCAAGTTCCTGCTTCCACAAAGAAACACCTTTCTCGCGCAGACTATCGAAAGTCATTCCGTTCAGTTCTTGCAAATTCAAAGTTGCTCCGGCTGTACTGACAGCAGAAACAGCCGTCTTCACTATGATTTCTTCTCCTTCTGCTGCTTCAAAAGATATACATGCCATCAGATTCTTTCCCCAAGCTTCATAACAGCTTCTGAAACGAGATGTGTTGTAAATGACCGGTTTCTTATCTTGCATAAAACGCAAATTTTTCAGCTTCTTTGAAAACACGGCTGTAAAATATACATGGCGCTCCGGTCCCCAACCTTTCACAAGCTTATACCCTGTCAATGTAGAATCGTTTTCCATACGTAAATTCGACCATTCACAACTTTGCCACAAGGTATGGTTCATATCAATCATGATAAATGCCTGCTCCGATTTGGGATAGGTAAAGCGAAACATTCCACTCCGAAGACCGGCCGTCATTTCAGCTTTCACACCATAATCGGACAATTCTACAGCATAATAATTAGGTGATGCCCATTCTCTATCATGAGAATAACGAGAGCGGTAACCTTCTGTAGGATTCTCACGTGTACCCGGATCAAGCTTCATCTCTCCTGTACCTGGAATAAACAGGAAATCGCCCAAATCGGGAATCCCTGTTCCACTTAAATGCGTCAGACTAAATCCTAGAATAGAGGTATGATTATACTTATATCCAGCTGCTGCATCATAAAATTTTGCATCTGTGTCTGGACTAATCTGTATTCCTCCAAATGGTATCTGCGCTCCTGGATATACATTACCATATCCATCTGTACCAATCATAGGATTGACATACTGAGTTAAATTCTCTGCAGAAAGAGAAAACACCGGCAAAGAAACACATAGAAAGATTGTTTTCAGTATCTTTTTCATAATCAATGATTTTCTGTTTCTTGAATATCGCCAACTGCAACTTGATATTCATACCACAAGTCATCTATATCATACTGCTCTCCTAAAGCATATTTTATAGCCCCGTTAAATGACCAAGGGACAACCTCAAGTGTACTTCGATTAAACTTACGAAGAAAGTCTTTATCTTTATTATCTCTTAACCATACAAAAAAGTATCCGGCAGTACGATAACCATCCATATAGTTTCCGCCTTTAGGACGAGCATCCGGAGTAAAACCTCCATTGGCAACACGTACTGCATCAGCCATTCCCTCGATAAAAGCCCAGAAAACACGACTGCTTCCATAATTACCTATCCCTTGAGGCTCCAGCTGGTATGCATGAGTCAATTCGTGTAACAAAACACCCCTTGTTTCAAAAAACAGCTTAGCAGTATCATTTGCTGCAAATGAGTTTTCAATATGACGAGTACTATAAAAAATGCTCACAACGCCATTACCTCCTCCTTTTGCAGAAATACCCTCTATATCCTGCAAAGAATAATGAATTGTATCAACCGGAACAATACTGTCAGCCGGAGAATCATATAATGTAGCAAGTACTGTACGTGCCTGATCTGCAATATACTCCTGAGGATTAGTTATTATACGATGATAAACTTTTGAACCTTCTGTCTCTGGAGCCTGATCATCAAATACAATATGCCCAACCGGATAATCTTTCCAGACTTCCATTGTCTCTTTTTCAGTCATCACATCTTTCTTGTTCCCCGTACAAGCTGATATACCACTCATTCCTAATATTATACCAGCTAATAACAATTGTGCTTTCATACTATTTGATTCCGTTTGTTAATGAATAAGGTTTATCTTCTGCTTTTTGTCCTCTTTTCTTGTTGGGTGAGGTTCCCATCTTAAACTCCCAGACTCCTCCTTTCAACAAATCTGCATGAGTAATATATAATTTGTCATATTTCTTGCCGTTAATAGTAAGTGACTGAACATAACGTCGAGTATCGCTCACTCCTTCAGCTTTAATTTCCAAAATGTTTCCATTAGGTAAACGCAGTTTGAGATAAGGGAAATATGGAGCTCCTAATACATACTGATCTGTTCCCGGACATACTGGATAAAATCCCATTACCGTAAACATATACCAGGCAGACATCTGACCACAATCATCATTTCCTCCCAACCCGTTTATATCATTACGATACATACGGTCGATTATCTCACGAGTCCAAAATTGAGTTTTCCAAGGTTGTGATGTCCAAGCGTATAAGTAAGGTATATGATGACTTGGTTCATTACCATGCACATATCCGCCAATCAGCCCTTCTTCCGTAATATCTTCATTCTTTTCATAATATTTTTTAGGAAGATGCATTTCAAAAAGCTCATCCAAACGAGTTAGAAAAACTTTTTCACCTCCCATTAAATCCATGATACCATAGACATCATGTGGTACATGGAAAGAAAAATTCCAGGAATTACCTTCGATAAAACCCTCTCCATGTGTTTGCAGAGGATCAAAATCTTTTTTGAAGCTACCGTCAGTATAACGCGGACAAGCAAAGCCATTTTTCTTATCAAAGACATTACGATAATTCAATGCACGTGCATAATACTGCTTAGCAATTTCTTCATTACCTGCTCTTAAAGCAGTCTGATAAATAGTCCAGTCATCATATGCAAATTCCAATGTAGAGGAAACAGCTGTACTACTCTTTTCAAAAGGAATATATCCCAACTGTTTATAATCATCCAGATGATCATAGTAATCTACGTTCGATGTTTCGACCATAGCTTGCAAAGCTTCTTCCTTTTCAGTAAATACCCCTTTGGCAATAGCATCAGCCAAAACAGGAACAGCATGATATCCACTCATACACCAGTTCTCATTTCCCATCAAACTCCAAACGGGTAACATTTTATGCACACTCTGCTGTTGATGACGAATCATCGATTTTACCATATCCGCATTCTGCATTGGAGTTACCACATTCAGGAACGGATGTTCAGCCCGATAAGTATCCCACAATGAAAAGATCGTATAATTCGTAAAGTCTTCTGCTTGATGAATATTATGATCAAGTCCACGATATGCTTTGTCCACATCCATATATACTGATGGGTTTATCATCGTATGATATAAGGAGGTATAAAACATAGCTTTCTGATCTTCCGTTCCTTCTATTTCAAATAAATCAAGTTTTGTATTCCATGCCTCAGCAGCCTCATCAACCACCTGTTCGAAGCTTTTTCCTCCAGCCTCTGCACATAAATTCTTCAAAGCTCCTTCAGTACTAACCCCTGAAAGAGCAACTTTTACAACTAGCTCCTTATTATTCGAAGTATCAAAATTAAAATAAGATACAACAGAGCGTCCTGCTATTTCTGGGAAATTACGATCGATATTGAAACGGCGCCAGAATCCCACATAATCTGGTTTCTTTTTATCTATATATCCATAATCTTTTATCGGCTGAGAGAAAGATATAGCAAAATAGGTATAATTTGTCCGAGCCCAGCCATTCGTTATCCGATAACCAGTAAGCAAGGTATCATTTTCAACTCTCAAATGGCTCCAAAGCACTTTACCATCGTAATTATAAATACCATGATTCAAATCGAGAATAATACGCCCGTCAGTTGAAGGATAAGTATATTTATGTATACCGACGCGAGAAGTTGCAGTCAATTGAGCTTTTACCTTATAGTCATCAAGCACAACTTCATAATAACCTGCTGTTGCACGTTCTGTAGCATGATTATAACGTGAGCGATACCCTTCATCCGGAAAGTCAGCACGCCCCGGGTTCAGTTTTAATTCACCAACTGTAGGCATAATTAAGATATCGCCTAAGTCAGAATGTCCCGTACCACTTAAATGAGTATGACTAAATCCAACGATAGTAGGATCTGAATACTGATAACCTGCACAATATTTATAAACATCCTTTTGATATTCACCATTTATATTATGGGGTATTGTATCAGTATCCGGGCTGAGTTGTATCAAACCAAAAGGAACACAAGGGCCAGGAAATGTATGTCCCATTCCATTTGTTCCAATAATCGGATTTACATAATCAACCACTCGCTGTTGAGAGAAAGCCGGAGTAAAGATTAAACCGGCGAGCAAACAAAAATGTATTTTTCGAAGCATATAAAATTAAGATTTAAGCCAATATCCTATATGTAAAAGTAATAATAGATAACTATATTTTTTTCCTCTTTAAAGACATTCTTTCTCCCTAAATCAAAATGTCCTAATAAAGAATCACAGTCAAAATACAGAACAATATTACATTCTGATTTACAGCATATTAAAATTACAATAAAACATTTAGAGAACAAAGTAGAAAAAGCAGAAAACAGATTTAAGAACAGGCAAGCACAAGAAAAGGAATACTTATAACACCATATAAATATTCCTTTTATAGTTATGATTCACTTTCAGTCAATGTTCCTGCCTTATGATGTGCACGATAATTTTTCGGAGTAGTCCCATATTTATCTGCAAACTCCTTATAAAAATACGGACGACTAGAAATACCAATACTTTCTATTACCTCCTGAATAGACATATCAGTTTCCAACAGAAGTTGAGCAGCCTTTTCCATACGGTATTTCTTTATAAAATCACTAGGAGTAATTCCTGATAAATCTTTAAACTTCCGAGAAAATTGACGAGGACTTATATGCATCCTTTCAGCCAGGAAAGTTGGTCCCAGCTCCTCTTTATCCAAATTCTCTTCTATTATCTCGATGATTCTTTGTATAAATGCAATCTGTTCAGGCTGATTACAATAAGGGAAAAATGCTACCCAGTTTCCTAAAGCACCTGCTTTCACCAATAAGTTTTCCTGCTGAATTTCTCCCAATCCTTTCGATACAGCCCATGCTCGCGCCAAACGTTCAAAGAATCCTTTCCGATGCAGTTTATAAATATACCCTGCCAAACAAAGAATTATCAAAAGGACAAGAGTCAAATATGCCCATATCGTATGATACCAGAAAGGAGCAATTTTAATAGCAACAGAATACTCCTTATAGACAGTATCCAACACGTCTTTCTTATACCGTATACGAAGTAAATACTCCCCAGGGGGAACATTTTTAAACATAGCCTCATTTTCTTTAGAAAAAAGGCTCCACTTTTCATCATATCCCTCTAAGATATAAGCATATTCAATATCTGAATTAAGATAATCCAATGCTACAAATTGTAAAGAAAACGTATTCTGTTCTTCAGAAAGCAGAATCTGTTTTCTGTCTGCCGAATAAAACCTGTTAAGGTTAACTTCCTCACGATCAATGATCAGCTTACGAAGAATTAGTTCAGGATAATATTCTGGAATAGAAGACTGACTATCATTCATATACAATAGTCCATCTACTCCACCTAAAAAAAGATCTCCATTATAGGGACTACGATAATAGCTATCATCACTAAACTCTCCTATTTCAATCCCCTTGCTATAATAATATGTATAAGATCCACCACTAACAGGGTCATATTTTATCATTCCTTTATTTGTACCCATCCATAATATTCCAGCATCGTCTTTTACAATGCCATGTACCATCTCATTAACCAGCCCTTGTTCGCGACCAATGTATGAAGGCACAATATTTCTGCCATTAATTTCAACAGAAACCAAGCCGGCTGTAGTACCAACAAAAAAGTGATTGTTATCATATTCACACAAACACAAGACATCATCTACAGCTTTTCCCAGCATCGTACGCAAGGAATACACCTGATACTCATATTTTCGAATATCAAACCGAACTAACCCTTGTCCACGACTTCCCAGCCATAAAATAGAATCACCTTGTACCCATAAAGAAGAATATTCTACAAGTTCTTTCTGTTCTGCAAAACAACGGAAACGTCTGAATCTTTTGATCTCCGGAATTTCATGTGATTTATCTAGCACAACCTTAATAAGACCTGAGCCAAACGTTACTACCCAAAGAACAGAATCATTTTCCTCATATAAGCCATGTATTTCTGCCGGATAACGTATAGAGCCTCCCACACGTATCAGTTTATCAGACTGATAAGAATAATAATACAATAACGAATCGGACATTCCCACCAAAAAATCATCTCCTTGAGTCTTTTTCTTCAGCATAAATACCGGATAGAAATTAGGTCCGCGCACATAATCAGTCAAAGCCCATTTTCCTTTAGGTGAATAAACTGAAAGAGTTTTAAGATCAATCTCTTTTTGATAATCAGGTATACGTATCAGACCGTCTCCCTTAGTTCCAACCCACAATGTACCGTAACGATCGGTCATAATACCTCTAACCTGCCCACTTACAGATGAAGACATGCGATTTAGCATTAAATTCGTAACCAGAGCATCTCTTTTAGTAAACTTCACTACACCGGCTCCATCTGTCCCCATCCATAAAATCCCTTGCTGATTATCTGTATAAGCTGAAAATATACGCAAATCTACACGTATCAAATCTTCTGTATATTGCTGAGAAGCCATCAGACGAAGGATACCACCCGTATGAAGAGTTATCAGAATATCATCATAAAAAGGAAATACGTTCATGAAGTTACCATACTTTCTATATAGTTCCCCTACATTACGAATATATACTTTAGACTTCTTGGAAACATCATACAAATACAAATCATCTGCTTCGTCAATGAAACAAATAACCCCGCTTTGAATAAAAGTCTTTTTTATAACCTTGGAATGTAAAGGTGAAGATGTAACATCCAAACTTGTCTGCAAAGAATCAGCAGAAAAAGAACTCAATGAAAAATGAATCATCTTAGTATCATTAACTGGTACTATATGAAGTCCACCTTGTCCATCTACATAAGCACTTTGTTGAAGGTTCTCCAAATTTAAATTCATTGCACCGGCCTTCACAAAGCAACGATGATATGTATTATAATAATACAAATTCCGCTTTCCAACAATCCAGCTGTCACCTTTCCGATTAGAAAATACAATAACTTCTTCATCTGGAAATACATAATTATCGATAACAGATAAAGAATCTGTAGAAAATAAGTTTACTCCAGAATAGCTTTGCACCCATAATTTGTCATCTGAAGCAATCTGAATACGAGAAATAATGTTATTATCTAATGTTAGGCCCTTGGAAAAATCAGTACGAAATACATCTATCGTTCTACCATCATAACAGTTTAATCCATCGTAGGTACCGAACCACATCAATCCCTGATTATCCTGTAAGATGCTTAAAACTGCGCTATTTGAGAGTCCTTGTAAATGGTTTATTGTAAAAGAAGAATAAGAACTAGAAGCCAGCATAACCTGAAAGCATGCTATCAAGAAACTTGCCAGATAGATTTTCATATTACTGATGCTTCTTATCATAATTCTACTTTATAAGATATAATACAAAAATTTGGATAAATAAAAACAAAAAAAATAAGGAGCCCCATAATATTGACTCCTTATTTTTTTCTTCCGCTTTATTTTATTTCCCAAGTATCATTGGTTGCAAGCAATTCAGCAAAATTATGATATTTCTTTTTCGCAGAAACTTCTTCTATTTGTGCTTCGACAGATTCATCATATGTAGGCGCTTCTACATCACGAATAACTCCCAATGCAATCGGGAAATCAGGCCCTTCCATCAAAGCCAGTTTCAACTGAAGTGTATGATCTTCACAATGAGCATCATGTACTAGAATATCTTTTTCCGTAATTCCATTTTCACCCAGTTTAACGACTTTCAATCCGAAACCTTCCTGCATTAATCCAAACTCTTTATTCGGACCGAAAAGCATAGGTTTACCGTGTTCCAGATAAATGGCATTGCGTTCACGATCTTCTTTTTTAGCGACAGCATCATGAGTACCATCATTAAATATCACACAGTTTTGAAGAACCTCCACTACCGATGTTCCCTTATGACGAGCTGCTACTTTCAATACTTCTACTGACGGACCTCCATCTACAGCGACACAACGGGCAAAAAAGCGTCCACGCGCGCCAAAGCATAATTCTGCTGGACGGAACGGATCTTCTACTGTACCGTATGGTGACGACTTACTGACAAAACCTCGAGCTGATGTAGGAGAATACTGCCCCTTGGTAAGTCCATAAATACGATTATTCAGTAATATAATATTAATATCTACATTACGACGGATAGCATGAATAAAATGATTACCTCCAATAGCCAGTCCGTCACCATCTCCTGAAATCTGCCAGATAGTAAGATTTGGATTAGCGACTTTAGCACCTGTGGCAATAGCTGCCGCACGTCCATGAATCGTATGCATACCATATGTATTCATATAATAAGGCAGACGAGACGAACATCCAATACCAGAAATAACTGCAATTTCATGGGGAGAAACTCCTAATTCTGCAAGTGCCTTATGAAAGGAATTCAAAAATGCGTGATCACCGCATCCGGGACACCAGCGCGGTTGTCCTGCCTTATAATCTGCTGCTGTATATTTTGTTTCGCTCATTGTCTATTCCTCCATTAATTTAGTAAATGCTTCAACCAGTTCTTGTACAACAAAAGGTTGTCCCTTTACCTGATTAAACTGATGCAAATGAATACCTTCTATCTTCATTCTCAGATAACCTGCCAGCTGTCCCATATTCTGCTCTGCAACAACGATCTTTTTATATCGACGAAGAACTTCTTCTGTATTCTTAGGCAACGGATTGATGAACTTAAAATGAGCTAAAGCTGCTTTCTTTCCACGTCTGTTCAGCTCATCCATAGCCGAATGCAAATGACCGTATGTTCCACCAAAACCTACAATCAGTAAATCTACATCCTGATTTCCTTCTACCTTCAAATCAGGTATAGAATCAGCAATCTTAGCCACTTTCTCAGCACGCAGACGCGTCATCAGGTTATGATTTTCCGAATCTGTTGAGATAGCTCCCGTTTCATTACTTTTTTCCAATCCTCCGATACGGTGCATAAATCCTTCCATACCTGGAGTAGCCCAATAACGTACGCCTGTCTGTGGATTACGCTGGAAAGGTGTCCAGGCCCCAGCCATGTCAGGTGTTACATAAGGAGGACGAATATCAGGATATTCAGCTAAGTCAGGCAAACGCCATGCTGCCGAACCGTTTGCAATATATGCATCAGTCAACAAAACAACAGGAGTCATATGTTCCAATGCTATTTTACATGCCATATAGGCTGCATCAAAACAATCTGTAGGTGAGGATGCAGCAATAACAGGCATCGGGCTTTCACCATTTCTTCCATACAAAGCCTGTAATAAATCCGTCTGTTCTGATTTAGTAGGTAGTCCGGTAGAAGGTCCTCCACGCTGTACATCAACGATTACTAAAGGTAATTCAGTAATTACAGCCAGATTCATAGCTTCACTCTTCAGACAAACTCCAGGTCCGGAGGTGGTTGTTACAGCCAAAGCTCCGGCAAAAGCAGCACCAACAGCCGAAGCACATCCTGCTATTTCATCTTCACACTGAACCGTTTTTACTCCCAATGATTTATGTTTTGCCAATTCATGTAAGATATCTGTCGCAGGAGTAATAGGATATGATCCCAGGTAAAGCTGCAATCCAGCCTTTTCTGCAGCAGCAATAAGCCCGTAAGCCGTAGCTTTATTGCCATTAATATCCATGTAACGTCCTTTTTCTTTTTGAGCTTTACTAGGAACCAGATAGCTCATCGCAACTGAAGCATGCGTGTTTTCTCCAAAATGATAACCATCGTATAAAACCTTCACATTAGCTTCTGCAATCTCCGGCTTTCTCGCAAATTTCTCACGAAGTAACTTTTCACCTACCTTTACATCACGATGGAAAAGCCAGCACACTAAACCTAATGCGAACATGTTTTTGGTACGCATAATAGACTTATTGTCCAACCCACTATCCTTCAGGCTTTCTTTACACATTGTCGTAATGGCAGCTTCCACTACCTCATTCTTAATACCAAGCTCTGAAAAAGGATTTTCCAATACAAACTGAGCTTTTTCCAGGTCACGCTTTGTAAACGAGTCTGTATCAATTATAATAACCGACTGAGGTTTACAAAATTTATACTGAGTTTTCAATGCTGCAGGATTCATTGCAACCAACACATCGCATTTATCTCCTGGAGTATATACTTTCCCAGAACCTATATGTACCTGAAATCCAGAAACACCTGTTAATGTACCTTGCGGAGCCCGGATATCGGCCGGATAATCTGGAAATGTACTGATATCATTTCCCTCGGCAGCTGATATATTGGAAAACATATTTCCCGCCAGCTGCATACCGTCGCCTGAATCACCAGAGAAGCGAACAACTACATCATCCAGCTCCTTGATTATCATTTCTTCTGCCATAATATGTCATTTAAAGTTTACAAATTCATTAATCGCAAAATTGGCGAACTTCCTTTAAAAATCAAAATAAAAAAGGTAGTTATTTCATTTGTAAAGGAAGCTCTCAAGTTTTTTAAACAAAATTATTGGGATATTCCGAAAAAGAAGTATTTTTGCAATCAACTTGCCCTTGTAGTTCAACGGATAGAATAGAAGTTTCCTAAACTTTTGATTCGGGTTCGATTCCCGACGAGGGTACAAAAAGAAAGGAGCCATGTCTAAATTCTGACATAGCTCCTTTTTCCGAAAAACAAACTAGAGTTTTATTCTGCTTCGTTCAGTGTTGCAATACTTACGCGGTTCCAGTCTGGTTCTGAGAACATTTCTCCTACTCCTTGACCTTCTGCCGTAATACGGCTTGCGCTTATTTTGTATTTATTAATCAAGATAGTCTTCACAGCCTCTGCACGTTGCTTAGCAATACGTGCATTAATCTCTGCACTACCTTCAGGAGAAGCATATCCTTTAATAACAACTGTACTAGAAGGATTATTCTTCATGTATGTAGCAATACGTTCTACATTTGGCAACTGATCAGCACTTACAGTAGCCTTTCCTTGTCCGAAAGTAATAACCGACTCTAAAGACTTAGAGTGAGTATTCTGAACAATAGTTTCAACCTCTTTCGGTGCATTCATACACTCATTCAGTTTTTCTTTCAACTGATCATTTTCATATTGCAAAGCTTCAAGTCCTTCTGTTTTTGCAGCCGATTCTGCACGCAATGTGTTAATTGCATCATTCAGCAAATCAACTTCAGCCTGGTTGTATGGAGTCTGAATTGTTTGGTAATGCTTTCCATTACTACTTGCAAAATGATAGGTCACACCCGCCAAAAGTTCTATAGCTGATTTATTAACATTTAAAATCTGCGATCTGTTTCCTGACATCTGATATACAATAGCAGGACGTACATTTATAGTCCAAGCTTTCGCCTCTCCTAAATTGAAGTTAAAACTTGTTCCAAAACGGCTTACCATATATGATTTGTCATAGCCCAGACCTGAATTTACAAAATCATGTCCCCAGCCAATGCCGGCAATCGCCTCAACTTCAAACAATCTGGGCTCACCCAAATAGCCACCAAATAAGTTATTTAAGTTGATTTTACCCAAGGCTCCCAAATTAAGTGCATCAAACGCTGTACGGCTTTCGCTCGTGTTGACAGTTGTCAGTCCTTCAAAAGAAACTCCCAACACCGGAGTAATTTGTTTCCCAAGCTCAATACCAGCTGTTCCACGCATATTTTTCCAGAATGCAGAATGTGTTGTTGGGGTAATGCCTCCACCTTTGATACCCATGTACCAATTATCAAAGAATTTATTACCTACGTATGCATCTTGTGCATTACCCACCATTGCAACAGCTACAAGCGCCATTGCGAAAAAAAATCTTTTTTTCATACTTTGAATAGTTTAGTTAGTTGTTTAGTCAGTCTGTTAATCTTACAGTACATAGATAAAACAAATCTATGCCTACTTTGTTCTTCAAACTCAATAATCAGCAATAAAAAATCATAGGCAATCGAGTAGGAGGAAAACGAAGTAGTTTTCTTCCTACTTTCGTTTTCCGACCTCTCACACCACCGTACGTGCCGTTCGGCATACGGCGGTTCTTTACTATGGATGCCTTTCGTATTCTTCGAAAGACACTTCCACGACATCTTCTTCAACCATCCATTTGTAGGTCTGCGCTCCTTTATACCCTTCGCATTCCGTCCTATCTCTTTAAAGGTAGCCCAATACTTCTGTTTTGGTTTTATGCATTCGTTCCAACAAACGGTAGTTTTCAGTTATGCCGTTTAAATAAAGTTTGGTCCTTCCCTATAGGCATACATGCCTTGGGTACTACGACCTCTGCTGACTTCTCACGGCAAGCTTTACTCCATCATGGTACTTCGAATCATTCATCCTCACCATATGTCCGTGAGACCTCCTCGGATAAGGGTATTAACTTTCAATCTTATGTCTGCTCCATTTACACTAACCGTCCCGAATAGCTATAGGGCTTTAGTTTGTTTCGCAACCTTACCCACGGTCATATGCCTTATATGAAGTTTCTGTTCGTCAGACCAGATGTTTGCCGCCAGCTTCTTTCAGATTCCACCTCACGATGGACACCCTTGCTATTGGCTGTATGATTCCCGCTATTAGGGCTCATTGGGGACTTGCACCCGTTAGCTAATACTCATGCCGAGCATACAAAAGAAAAGCCTCTACCATAAGTGCTATGGTAGAGGCTTTTACCTCAATCTATAATTTTAATAAATTTATTAAGCTTCTGCTTTTTCTGTATCTTTCATCTTATGTCCCATTGTCAGATATGCAACTGGAGCTGCCACGAACAATGATGACAAAGTACCGATAACAACACCCAGAATCATTGCAAAGGCAAAGCTACGAATACTATCACCACCTAAAATCAAAATACTCAACAATACGATTAAAGTACTTAATGAGGTATTAATAGTACGGCACAATGTAGTGTTCAGTGAGTCGTTAAACAGTTTAGCACGATCACGTTTCGGATACAAGTGGAAGAATTCACGTACACGGTCGAAAATTACCACCTTATCGTTGATTGAGTAACCGATTGCGGTCAAAATAGCACCGATGAATGTCTGGTCGATTTCCAATGAGAAAGGCAGTATACCATACCAAATAGAATACATACCAATAATCAACAGTGTATCAACAGCCAATGCAACAGTAGCACCTACACTATAGGCAATATTGCGGAAACGAACTAAAATATACAGACCAATTGCAATCAGAGCCAACACAACTGACCAAACAGCAGATGTTTTGATATCATCAGCGATACTTGGACCAACTTTCTGTGAACTGATGATTGAACCACCAGTACGGTTATCACGGTCGATAAATATTTCAAGTGTAGTTCCTTCACCAAGCAAATTACCCTCTTTCAATGCATCATACAAGAATTCCTCAATTTCAGCATCTATAGTTGGAGAATCTTCTTCTATACGGTAGTTTGTTGTAACACGGATAGTCTTACCATCTGTACCCAATGCAATAGCCTGAACATTAGCATCACCCACCTTTGGCTGCAACAAGCTACGTACAGTTTCCGGTTGTACAACCTGTTCGAACTGAACAACGAAGTTACGTCCACCGGTAAAGTCAATACTTTGTGACAAACCGCGAACAAAGAATGAAATGATACAAACAACAATTACAGCTCCCCAAATTATGAAAGAACGTTTGGTAACACCCATAAAGTTGTAATGCACATTCTGCATCAGGTTCTTCGAAATACCAGTAGTAAAGGTCAAGTTCAACCACTTATCTTTACCCATATAATGTTCGTAAACCAGACGAGTCAAGAATACAGCTGTAAAGAATGAGCAAAGAATACCGATAATCAATGTAGTGGCAAATCCACGGATAGGACCAGTACCAAAGTTAAACAAGATAATACCAGTAATAATAGAAGTCAAGTTTGAGTCGAAGATTGCTGAGAATGCATTAGCATAACCTTCCGACAAAGCTTGTTTAGTTCCCTTACCAGCCTTCAACTCTTCTTTTGTACGTTCATAAATCAATACGTTAGCATCCACCGCCATACCAAGTGAAAGCACCATACCGGCAATTCCAGACATTGTCAAGGCAGCCTGGAAAGAAGATAGAATACCTAATGTAAAGAAGAAGTTAACAAACAATGCACAGTTTGCAATCATACCCGGAATAAATCCATACATAGCACACATATAAATCATCAAGACAACCAGTGCAACTACGAATGAAATAATTCCTTGGTTAATAGATTCCTGTCCCAAAGACGGTCCTACGATATCTTCCTGTACAATACGTGCAGGTGCCGGCATTTTACCAGACTTCAGCACGTTAGCCAAGTCTTTTGTCTGTTCCGGAGTAAAGCTACCAGAGATTTCTGACTGTCCTCCAGGAATTTCACCATTAACACGTGGAGCACTATATACATAACCATCCAATGCAATAGCGATTGATCTGCCAACATTTTGTTTAGTCAAAGCAGCCCAGCGACGAGCACCTTCTGTATTCATAGACATGCTCACGCACGGTTTATTATACTGGTCGTAAGAATCTCTTGCATCAGTTACGACATCACCTTCCAAAGGAGCACGGCCATTACGCTCTGTAGATTTAATTGCATACAATTCGAAAATACGTCCGCTCTTATCAAAGTCAGCAGCAGCAACACCCCACATCAATTTCAGATCACGAGGTAACTGCTTCTGTATTTCAGGCATACTTAAGATACGATTAACTTCAGCTGTATCGTTACGGTCTGCATAAGCAACAATAGCTCCTACGCCACTCTGGTTCAACTGAAGAACAGAAAGCAACGGATGTTCCTTCTTCATTTGTTCAATATTTGCACCAGAAGCATTAGAAGCAGTTTCACCTTTCAATGCAGCAGCTAAACTGTCTTTAGCAGAAATTGCAGGCTGAGCAGTAGCAACAGTATCTGTTTGTACAGAATCAGTAGCTGTTCCTGCAAGCAAATCACGAGCACGACTATCAGCAGAAGCTAATACCGGAACGATTTCTTTTGCTTCAAAAGTTTCCCAGAATTCCAGATTAGCAGAACCCTGCAACAATTTTCTGACACGTTCTGGTTCTTTAATACCAGGCAATTCTACCATGATACGTCCCATCTTACCTTCCAATGTCTGGATATTAGGCTGAGCCACACCAAAGCGGTCGATACGAGTACGCAATACATTATAAGAATTGTCTACCGCAGCTTTCACTTCTTCGCGTAATACAGCTTCAACCTCAGCATCAGTACTGCGTGTAGTTACTTTATCCTTTAACTGTTGAGTAGCGAATAACTCTGCCAGCTTTCCTTCCGGAGCCAGTTTCTTGTATTCACGAATAAAAATTGTGATAAAATCATCCTGACTGGTAACCTGTTGTTTTGCAGCTTCAGCAACGGCTTTATTAAATGCCTCATCTGTTTTGTTATCAGCCAAAGCTTTTACAACATCCGGTACAGAAACTTCCAGAATAACGTTCATACCACCTTTCAGGTCAAGTCCCAGTCCGATTTCCATCTCACGACATTGTTTCAGCGTATAACTGCCCAACCAAACCTTTTCATTCTGTACTGAATCAAGGTAGTGAGTTTCCCCTTTCGGATCTTCTGCCGCCTTTTTCATATGATAGCGGGTTACAAAAGAGAACGAAAGATAGAACACACATACAAGGGTCAGCAATATCGCAAAAACCTTTACGAATCCTTTGTTTTGCATGTTACTTTAATTTATATATTTACTTTTTAATTAATATACGTTTATTCAAGGTTGCAAATATAGTTTTTTTTTCATTTATAAAGGGAAAGGTTTCTAAATATTTAAGTTTTAAGCTATAAATTTCCCTTTTTCAAAGAAGCATTTCATATCAGTATTATAATTTGACAGATCAAATCGTTAGAAAACAGCTGTACTGCATAACTAAAATAAAAACAGGCCAACTTCAGAAAAGAAGTTAGCCTGTTTTCGTTGCGAATTATTATAAAACAAAGATCAATCTATAAAAAGTATTTCGCCGAAATTTGGTCTGGCAAGCATCAATAAAAATTTATTTCGTTTTTTCAAGCAAGCACCAAACCGGATAATGATCAGAAGCGTTTATGGAACGATCAATTTTACACTCCAGTATACGAAAAGCATCGCTGGCAAAAATATGGTCTATGCGGAAATAAAAACGATTCTCATAATAAGTAAAACCAGGTCCTCTACCCGCCTTTCTATAAACATCATTCAAGCCCTGTCCGACTACTCGATGAGCATACGAGATAGGAGAATCATTAAAATCACCGCAAACAAGCATATAGCGAGTACGATTCACAGCAATAGCCTGTGCAACAGAGTCCGCCTGAGGGGCACGTACAGCCACAACCTTTGCTATTTTATGAAACAAATGCTTTCCCCCATTTTTTATATTCTTTTCCCTTGGAGATTTCAATATATCATTATATACAGTCTTATCATGTGCATCAAGCTTATTCGACTCCAAATGATTATTGATTAACACAAGAGTATCATTTCCAAATTTCAACCGATAAAGAATACTGGCATTGGATTCAGTCTTATAATCTATTGTTTCTGCCGAAAGAATTGGATAGCGTGAATAACAAGCAAGTCTGCCCGGCCCCTCTCCCTTTACACGTACATGGTAAGGATAACATGCCAAAGCACGATCTATTTCCTTTTGTTTTACCTTTGCACTAGGATTAAACTCTTGCAAGCAAATAATATCAGCATCACTGTCCCGCAAGTAATTGAGAACAGGATTACCTTCCTGTTTATCATACTCTTTCGTTAACGCAATATCCTGCGTGTTATAAGTAAGCAACTTAATTACCTCTCCTCCTTCCGGTTTCTCTTCTGATCCCAGCGGACAATAGTTCCAAATACTGCTCCAGCCGGCAACAAGAACCAGCAACGGAAAAAAAGCATACTGCCATTTGATACAAACCCACACAAATATAAATAGGAGATTAGCAAGAAACAGAAAAGGGAAAAACAGCCCAGCACACGCCCACAACGGATGACTGACCGGAGATATATACGGACTGTAAGCACTTATCAAAAAGCCAATGGCAACTAATATATTTAAGGTAAACAATACCCACCGAACCAAACATCCAATTTTCCTCATATCTACATTATTTTATATTATCAATATTGCATTCGGATATATTTTTCTTCCATTGGCAGAAGCCCAAACGAGCTTTATTTACTTTTTACTTGCATCAAACAAGCTCTTTTTTTCAGCATCAGTCAAACTACCGTAGCCAGACTTACGCAACTTATCTAATATTCTATCTATTTCCTCTGTACGTTCTTTTTTTCTGGTATTAAAATCATAGTCTTTCTGCTTGTCACTGTAATGCACTTTCATTTTAGGCTTTCTGGGAACAGGCTTCCAGCTTCCAGATAAAAAGTCGAGTATATTATTTATCCATTTTGTTGCATCATGGCCCTTCTGTAACCCTGCGGCAAACCACCAACCGGCTAAAGCCCCTCCCAGATGAGCAATATGTCCACCTGCATTTCCTGAAGTCATAAACAACAAATCCAGCAACAACATGAATATGGCTACCTGCTTTAGCTTTACAGTACCGACAAACATCAACTGAATAGGATAGTTTGGCTCAC
This sequence comes from Bacteroides sp., assembly GCA_019414725.1. Lineage (GTDB taxonomy): Bacteria > Bacteroidota > Bacteroidia > Bacteroidales > Bacteroidaceae > Phocaeicola. Next base: position 6,991 of record DXLM01000034.1, on the reverse strand, counting down.
GTACACCAACTGCAATTACAATAGCAAGCACTGAAGCCGAAGCTCCTAACAAATAAGAAGAATATACCGCACCAGCAAAATAGGGAAACAAATTATATGCAAGCATATACATCAATCCTCCCACAATTCCGCCTAATACATATAAGCCACGCAAATGTTTTGCCGAAAAAAATTGCAAGAACAAACGCCCGAACCAGTACAGCCATAACATATTGAACAATATATGCAGTATGCCAGCATGCATAAACATATAGGTAAACAACGACCAAGGCTGTCGGATAAAACGCTCCCACCAAGCGGGAAATTCCAAATAGTTCGTCCAAAAGCCAGCAGGCTGATTAAACAAAGTCAGTACAATGTTTACCAGTGTGACAACCAGGAAAACTCCTATATTTATATATAGCAGCCGAGTTACAATATCCCCTCTCCTGAAATTTTCTTTTAGGTTAGTAATAAAACTGTTGTCCGCCGCCATTCTTCTTTCTCCAATATATAATCAAAATAAAACCAAAAAGCATTCCTCCCAAATGTGCGAAATGAGCTACTCCGTCACCTCCTGCAATACCAAGAACAAGCTCCAACACAGCATATCCGATTACAAAATATTTCGCTTTAATCGGCATCGGCAAAGGGAAGATAAACATCTGACTGTTAGGGAACAGCATACCGAAAGCTAACAAAATAGCATATACAGCACCTGAAGCTCCAACCGTATTCAGACGATTCAAAAACTCAGCCATAGGTATAACTCCCATACCTGTATCTACTCCATCGTAGTGCGACCAACTAACCAAATACTCTGTATACTGTACAGCCTCCTGTATTAGTCCGGCTCCTATTCCACATAAGATGTAGTAAAATAAAAAACGCTTAGGACCCCAAACTTGTTCAAGCACCCGGCCAAACATCCACACGGCAAACATGTTAAAAAATATATGCTGGAAGTTGGCATGCATAAACATATAGGTAATAAGCTGCGCAGGATTAAAATCAGAGGCCAGGAAAAAATGTAATCCCAACAAGTTTTCCACATCTATGCCGTAGCGTCGTGCCACTATTGTGCCAAAAAAGCACAATACATTAATAATCAATAGATTTTTAGTTACTGTAGGTAGGTTGTTCATAAGTTATCTATTATTCATGTTTTACAATACTATCACGTAGAACCAATAAACTTTCAGGTCCCATATTAAATAACAAATCTATAATACTGAGATTAGGCAAAAAATTGTTTTTCTGGTCAAATACCTGATAATAAGGTTTAGGCAGAAAATCCGAATCACACTGCACATATGCTTTTTTAGGATGTATCAATTCACGAAAATCATCCATATCCTCTACATTGGCAACATAATCCTTTGTCATTACAAAGGAAGGATGTAAATCGATCTGTTCACATATCCAGTTACACAATTCCATATTAAAATCGAACAAGAATTCATATCTATGTTCATAAAACCGATGAAACTCATCAGCATAGTAATCGAAAAAAGGACTTTGCTTATAAGCTGCAACAAAAGCGTTCCAATGCACATGCCGCCAGTTGCCATGATCAGAAATACGCACATCCTTCATCAGGCATTTTAAATCATCACTTTTTTCTGTCGGGATAGTCAACGACAAACTTCCATCTGCCGAAGCTATCGTGCAACGATTACGATAAGTTTGCTTCATATAGTGGTCAAACTGCTCTATATGTATAGTATCATACGCAAACAACTTCGTATAATATTCTACTGGCGCAAGATACGCCGAACTAAGTATAACTTCTTTCTTCATTCTTATTGCACACGTTGAAAAAAACGTTCTTTACAGGAAGGAAACCAGATAAACCATGCTTTACCAATAATATGATCTTCCGGAACAAAACCAAACAGCCGTGAATCGTACAAGTTTACAGGATCATTCGAAGCCATCCAATAATAGTCTTTACTGAATGTAAACGAAGTGGCAGGTTTTCCTTCTACCCACAACGTATCGCCCCGCACTTCAGCCTGCTTCTGCTCATGCGAAACAATTGTATTACATAACAATACTACATTCCACGGATATACTTTTACAGCTTCCCCTTTGCGAGGAACAACATAAGGATGTATCTCTTGCGAAAGTCTGTTGTTTAGCGGAACAAAATCGATTCGCTGTCCTGCTTTTTGTGAAACCAAATAAAATTCATAATGACTAAAGCTACGGATATACCCTCCATCTTCGGTATATCCTACCAGTGAATTTTCTTTCAGCCCTACTGCATCCAATATAATCTTCATCAGATCTTCTTTCGATGCAGGATATACATACAAAGCCTTACTGTCCGGACTTAAAATCTCATCTCCGGTATTTATCAACTCTCGATTCAACATCAGTGTATCTCCGGGAGTAGCAATACAACGGCTTATAAAGACACTGCGCCACTCAAGCCGTTTATTTCGCTGAGTAGCCCCCGGATCATTGAAAATTACAATATCCCCTTTCCCTACATCACAGTTTCCGATACGGTGATAACCTAAGAATGAAGGAAAAGGCATACGCAGACCATAACTCCACTTATTCACCAGCACCCCTTCGCCCTGATAAAGTGTATTTTCCATTCCCGACGAAGGAATAAAACATGATGTAACAAGAAAAGTCCTAACCAGCCATACAGCAATAATGACAAATGCCGATAGCTTCAGTCCTATTTTCCAGTCATTACTCAATATGATGCAGTATCATTTTATCGAATCGACAAACTTAAACAAGCGATTCCAACGGACTTTTCCGTCGAACCAACCTCTATCCTGATCGAGTGACAACCAGATAAAGATAGGCTTACCAACGATATGATCTTCAGGCACAAAGCCCCAGAAACGTGAATCGGCAGAGTTATGACGGTTATCACCCATCATCCAGTAATAATCCATCTTAAAGGTATACTTCGTCGTTTCCTGTCCGTTTATATAGATTTTTCCGTCCTTCACCTCCAGAGAATTTCCTTCATAATTCTTGATAGGACGTTCATAAATCGGCAGGTTGTCCAGTGTCAAATCGATTGTAGCACCTTTTTTCGGAATCCATACCGGACCATAATTGTCTACAGTCCAGCCAGTCAGTTTATTTACAGGATACAATCCGCCGGCATCATCATCTGGAGTATTTTCTATAGACACAACCAGATCCTTCCGAGCCAGCAAAGCTGCTTTAGCCTTCTCTGTCAACGGCATGTTATAAACCGATTCTTCGGTGTAATACATCATCAAATCCTCCTGACTAATACCCAGTTCATGACACAAATCATCAGGAAGCATTCCCTTAGTCTTGACAAAATAACGATACTGTACATTATCCGGTTCCTTATTCGCTTTTCCGTCCAGATAAATAATACGGTTCTTTATCTCTAATGTCTGACCGGGAAGTCCGACACAACGCTTTACATAGTTTTCACGACGGTCGACCGGACGGGTAATAATCTTACCGTACATCTGCGGATTTTCATCAATATATTTGCGTCCTGCCTGATAATAGAAATCGTACACCTGACGCTGCTGTTCCAAAGTAAGGCGCGACATATCTACCGGCTGCGAAAGCTGCTGTCCTGCCTGATAACTCAACCGATACAAATCTTCAGCAGGAACGGCTGTAGCTACACTGTCACCGGCCGGAAAGTTGAAAACCACAATGTCATTCAGTTCTACCTTACCCAAACCTCCAACACGCTTGTAATCCCAATGTACCCAGTCAAGATACGACTTACAGTTGAATACCGGAAGTGTATGCTGAGTAAGAGGCATATGAAGCGGAGTCTGTGGAATACGTGCTCCATAACTCATCTTGCTGACAAACAGATAATCGCCTACCAGCAACGACTTTTCGAGTGAAGAAGATGGTATAACGTAATTCTGGAAGAAATACAGATTGACAAAATACACTGCCACCAGCGCAAATACAATTGCATCTACCCAGCTCATTACTGCCAGAACCGTTTTATTTTTCGACTTTTTCCACCATGTCCATGGAATTTTCTTTGAGATATAAGCATCAAAGATAAAAGGAACAACAACCAGTCCCAGCCAGCTCTGCAACCAGATCAGGAAAATCAGGTACAGAACTAATACTATACTAAACTTTATCCACTGCTTACGTGATGCCTGTATCATATCTTAAAACTGAAATAAATCGTTCATTCCTAAAAATCCTTCGTGAGTTGCTGTGTACTCGGCTGCCAGTACTGCACCCAATGCAAATCCTTTGCGGTTCTTTGCATCGTGCGTAATAATGATAGAATCAGCTTCCGATTCATAACGGATAGTATGAATTCCGGGCACTTCTCCTTCACGGATTGCACTTACAGGCATTTCATCCGATGCGCACGCTGTAGTACCGGTTACAGTTCCATCCGGAGCTGTAAGTGTACCCATAACCCATTTGTTCTTTCTGTCCAGGTTCTCCAAGATACCTTCAGCAAGTGTAATTGCTGTTCCACTTGGAGCATCCAACTTATGGATATGGTGTGTTTCTACCATTGACACGTCATAATTGGGAAAGTTGTTCATAATCTTTGCCAAATATTTATTGACAGCAGAGAAAATTGCTACCCCCAAACTAAAATTGGACGACCAGAAAAGAGTTTTTCCCTCTTCTGCACACAGACGACGCATTTCTTCTCCATGCTCGCCCATCCAACCTGTACTGCCGGAAACTACCTTAACTCCGTTTTTGAAAGCTTCCAGACAGTTGCCATAAGCTACAGAAGGAGCCGTAAACTCAATCGCAACGTCTGCTGAACGGAACGCTTCCGATGCAAAGTCCTGACGATTGTCTACATCAATAATACTTACAATTTCATGTCCGCGGGCAACTGCAATCTTTTCGATTTCCTTACCCATTTTACCATATCCTATTAATGCTATCTTCATAAATCTCAAATTATTTTAGGCACAAAGATAACGTTTTTCGTTATTAATCATTACATTTAGCGAACATTTACACCTCATTAACATGGAAGAACTCTTGCACTACGTGTGGAAACACAAACTTTTCACACTGAAACCTTTGCAGACAACCGACGGACAGCCGATTGAAATTATTGACCCCGGTCTGGCAAACATGCATGCCGGTCCGGATTTTTTCAATGCAAAAATCAAGATAAACGATGTAACATGGGTAGGAAACATCGAAATACACCAGCAGGCTTCCGACTGGTTCCGCCATAATCATCATCTCGACCCGACATACGATTCGGTTATTCTACATGTGGCTTCGGATATAGATGCTGTTCCCACACGAAGCAACGGAGAGATTATTCCACAGATGGAGTTACACTACCCACCTTATCTATTGGAAAATTATGAAGAATTAATCCGCGCCGACCGCTATCCGGCCTGTTTCCGAATCATTCCCCAACTGCCGTCTTTCCTGCTACACAGCTGGCTGTCTACGCTTCAGGTAGAGCGTTTCGAAAATAAAACGCAGCAAATAGAGAAGTACTTGCATGAATACAACCAAGACTGGGAGTACGCGTTTTTCATTACGCTGGCACGTAATTTCGGATTTGGTGTAAACAGTGATACTTTCGAGCTATGGGCGAAGAGTGTACCGCTTGCTGCTGTCAACAAACATCGTGACAATCTGTTTCAGATAGAGGCCTTTTTTTTCGGACAAGCAGGACTTCTGCAAGAGTTGCCTGTTGATGCATATACGGAAAACATGATAAAAGAATACAATTACCTGAAACAGAAGTTCGGACTACAACCTTCTTCTGATTGCCGCTGGCGTTTTCTCCGCCTGCGTCCAGGTAATTTTCCACATATCCGCATCGCACAGCTTGCCTGCCTGTACCATCGTTCACAGGGCTTATTCTCACAACTGATGGAAGCAGAATCGGTGAACGAATTACGGAATCTCCTGAAAGGTGGAACATCGGAATACTGGCTGACACACTACACTTTTGGTATACCTTCTCCTTCTCATCCCAAAACCATCAGCCAAAGCTCAACCGATTTACTTATCATCAATACGGTAATACCATTTCTTTATGCCTACGGCAAGCACAAGTCGAACGACGCCTTATGCCTGCGTGCGACCAAACTGCTAGAGGAACTGAAGCCAGAAAACAATTACATCATCCGTATGTGGAAAGAATGTGGACTAGAAGCATCACATGCAGGCGACAGTCAGGCACTTATCCAGCTCAAAAAGAATTACTGTGACCTGAAGAAATGCTTGTACTGCCGCATCGGATATGAGTATTTCAAGAAAAAAGAAATATAATATTTCGAAGTAGTAACTAATTTTTAACTGTATCTACTTTTATCTGAATAGAAGGAATATAAATAGTTTGAACAGAAGGAACAGTAATAGTTCCTCTATCGATATTAGTAACTTCTGCTTTTACATCATTCACATAAATTTTATCCAACGGATAATATAGCTTATAGGTTGGTAAAGAAGTTATCCATTCGGTCTTTATATTCACCGGTTCTGAAAATATATCTTCACATACTAAATCAAAAGAAAATGAAGCAGTACGATCATCTCCATCACCAATAACATCAGTACTATTCACACTAAAATAATAATGCCCATCTTCCATGTAGCCCCACTTTAAGTCAAAATAATCACACTCTACATATTTTGAAGTTTCAGGATTCAGCCATTTGAGTTCCATTTTATCAGCAAGTGTCTCCATGTCATCCATGTTATCAATAAATGGATTTCCATTTTCATCTACCAGCTCGAAATAAAATTCGTAAACGCTAAACTCAACATTTTTATCATTTTTATCACAACCACTTATCAAAATAAATAATAACAGGACTACTGAACTTAAAATAAACTTTTTCATAAGCTAATTAGATTAATAAGAAGGTATTATAATTAATTGTTGCAAATCATCTGTGAGTATTTATGAAGAATAAAATCAACCATTTTTTGTTATACCTTTATTAGTTGTTCTCAATTATAACAATAGTTCGTTAAAAATTCGCCAAGCCTAAGCGGCTCTGGCAGTAAATAAAAT
>DXLM01000033.1 GCA_019414725.1 Bacteroides sp. | reverse complement strand
TAGGACGCAAGATTTTCATTCTTGAAAGGGGGGTTCGATTCCCCCACGGGCTACATAATAAACAAAATCACGAACAATATTAAAGATTAGTCGAGATGGCAAATCACAAATCATCTATCAAAAGAATCAGACAAGAAGAAAAGAGAAGACTTCACAACAGATATTATGCTAAGACTATGCGTAACGCAGTGAAGAAACTTCGTGCAACTACTGACAAAGCAGAAGCTGTAGCTCTGTTCCCTAACGTACAGAAAATGTTGGATAAATTGGCTAAACGTAACATTATCCACAAGAACAAAGCTGCTAACTTGAAGTCAAAATTGGCTGCTCACATCAGCAAATTGGCTTAAGTAATTGCTCACTTTAAGGATATTAAGGCTGAATCGAAATGATTCGGCCTTTTGTCGTTTATACCTCACAATACCCCTTTTCTTCTGCCCGGAGATATTCGCAAGTTCATTTCACCTCCGATTCCTATATCAGACCTACACTTCAAAGCATTCTAAACTCCTCTCAACTCATACAGAAGGACAGTCTATAAAACATATAATCACTTTTTTCTTAAAAAAAAAGCACTATATTGCAACTGAAAAGGAATAGTCTTTTCGAAAAGTTGCAATCAGTTTCCGAAAAGAGCCTCTGAAAACGCAAAACTCTAAAAGTTATCGACAACCTGTTTTTTTGCTTCACCTATTAAAAACCTATGATTATGAAAACCACAGTTTCTCTCTTTTTGTTTGTTACCATTCTTTTGTTGGGAAGCGGATGCAAAACCACAAACCTTGCAACCGAAAAAGTAAACCATGAACAGGCAATACAAGCCCTGGAACAACATAGTTTCAAAATTGTAATAGAAGAAATCTACGACAAAAGCACTTCCAGAAGACGTCCGAAGCAACGATTCGCATCCGACTGCTACTTCAGCATGCAAGGCAATGAGGTTTCTTACTACATCTCACCCGAAGATATAGGCAACCGGACTAAAAGATCTCCCCGACATGAATGTGAACTTACAGCCACACTGTCCAAAGGAGAAAAGCAAAAGAACGGAGACATTCATCACGAATTAAAGACCAATGGAGAGGCAACCAGAGTTTCCACCATGCTGATAATTCTTTATAAGGATACCAACCGATGCTTCGTCCGGCTGACCAAAAGTTTTTTAGGGAGTAATTATAACTTTACGGGACACATCTTACCCCTATAAAACATTTCATCTGCCACGGACTGCCGCCGGACTGAAAACGACGGCAGTCCGTATTGTATTCACACAAAGAATAAGCATAGAAGTTCACCATTTCCTATCCGAATTTCAAGTTTTTTAGAATCATAAGTTCGGTTATATCACGCTTTTTTAGTAATTTTGAACACTTAAAAAACTAGAAGTAAAAAGAGATGAGTGAAGAACTGATACCAAGCAGCGGAAACAATTACTCGGCAAGCAGCATCCAGGTGTTGGAAGGACTGGAAGCCGTACGTAAACGTCCCGCCATGTATATCGGCGATATTAGTGAAAAGGGATTGCACCATCTGGTGTACGAGGTAGTAGACAACTCTATCGATGAAGCCCTGGCCGGTTATTGTACCCATATAGAAGTAACAATCAACGAAGACAATTCAATCACCGTACAGGATAACGGTCGTGGTATTCCTGTCGATTTCCATGAAAAAGAGAAAAAATCGGCATTGGAAGTAGTTATGACTGTGCTGCATGCCGGAGGTAAATTCGACAAAGGTTCATACAAGGTATCCGGAGGTTTGCACGGTGTAGGTGTATCGTGTGTAAATGCTCTTTCTACACACATGACAACAAACGTATTCCGAAACGGAAAAATCTACCAGCAGGAATATGCATGCGGAAAGCCGCTCTATGCCGTAAAGGAAGTGGGTACTACCGATATCACCGGAACCCGACAGACTTTCTGGCCCGATGGAAGCATTTTCACTACCACCGAATATAAATATAATATCCTACAGGCACGTATGCGTGAACTGGCATACCTGAATAAAGGTATCACCATTACGCTGACCGACAAGCGCGAGAAAGAAGAAGACGGATCGTTCAAACAAGAAATTTTCCACTCAGAAGAAGGTGTAAAAGAGTTTGTCCGTTTCCTGAACTCGACAAACACTCCGCTTATCGACGATGTGATTTACCTGAATACAGAGAAACAGGGTATCCCTATCGAATGTGCTATCATGTACAATACAGGCTTCCGCGAAAACCTGCACTCGTATGTGAATAACATCAACACCATAGAAGGTGGTACACACGAAGCGGGCTTCCGTACAGCTTTGACTCGTGTACTGAAAAAATATGCTGAAGAAAGCAAAGCACTGGAAAAAGCAAAAGTAGAAATATCTGGTGAAGACTTCCGCGAAGGACTGATTGCCGTTATTTCAGTAAAAGTAGCAGAGCCACAGTTCGAAGGACAGACCAAGACTAAACTGGGTAACAACGAGGTCAGCGGTGCTGTAAATCAGGCTGTAGGTGAAGCCCTTACTTACTATCTGGAAGAACATCCGAAGGAAGCAAAAACGATTGTCGACAAAGTTGTTCTTGCGGCAACAGCACGTATCGCTGCCCGTAAGGCACGTGAATCGGTACAGCGCAAGAGCCCGATGGGTGGAGGCGGTCTGCCAGGAAAGCTTGCCGACTGTTCAAGCCGTACGGCAGAAGAATGTGAATTGTTCCTTGTCGAGGGTGACTCAGCAGGTGGTTCTGCAAAACAAGGACGCAGCCGCCAGTTCCAGGCCATTCTTCCATTGCGTGGTAAGATCCTGAATGTAGAGAAAGCCATGTGGCATAAAGCATTCGAAAGCGATGAGGTAAACAATATCATCCAGGCACTAGGGGTACGTTTCGGTGTAGACGGAACTGAAGATAGCAAGAAAGCGAACATCGACAAGCTCCGTTATCACAAGGTGATCATCATGACCGATGCCGATGTCGATGGTTCTCACATCGACACCCTTATCATGACATTGTTCTACCGCTATATGCCTGAAGTAATTCAGGGCGGACACCTTTACATCGCCAACCCGCCTCTGTACAAATGCTCGAAAGGTAAAATCAGCGAATATTGTTACACTGATGAAGAACGTCAGGCATTTATGCAGAAATATGGTGACGGAACAGAAACCGGTATTCACACACAGCGCTACAAAGGTTTGGGTGAAATGAATCCGGAACAGTTGTGGGAAACAACCATGAATCCGGAAACACGTATACTGAAACAGGTAAGCATTGAAAATGCGGCTGAAGCCGACTATATATTCTCCATGTTGATGGGGGACGATGTTGCTCCGCGCCGTGAATTTATTGAAAAACATGCTACCTACGCTAACATTGATGCGTAGTGCATTTTTTATAAACCAAATTTTTAAATCCATCCTCACATCTTACAATGAGGAAAGCTCCGGAAACAATTTCCGGAGCTTTTTTATTTTTACGGCTTGCCTCAGAATCTCACAAACCGGTATTCCTCTCTCCATTTATAACTATTTGAAACCTGTAAAAAGGAAAATCCAATCCCTCTCCGAATAAAAATTACACAGGGGATAAAAGCGTTTTTTCGGTTTTATTGTTTATTTTTGAAAAGACAATTAAACTAATACTTCGAAACAAGATGAAACTGATATTCCGAATCCAGTATCGTACGCTATGGGGAGAAGAAGTACGCATCATCTTCGATGAAGATGAGAATCAGTCAGTAGCCCTGTCTACCCGCGACGGCGTCGAATGGCAAGGCAGTTGCGACTACCAGTTGTCACCATGCGACGCACCTCTCACCTACCGGTACGCTATATATAGAGATAATTCATGTACACGTAAAGAACTGGGAGCCATCTCCCACATCATCTATCCGGGCAATGCCCAGCAGAGTTGTTATATTATAGACGACTGCTGGCGTGACTTACCAGAAAACAATTACCGGTACAGCTCTGCGTTCAACGGGAAATATACTCCGGTCAGTCCTGTCAGGCTGAACGACAATGTAGGAAGTTGCATAACATTCCGTGCCTTATGTCCGGGACTGAGCAGCAAAGAACAATCGCTCGGTCTTATAGGCAGTTGCAATGCCTTGGGCAACTGGGAATACTGCCGTCCCATACGTATGCGTGAAGTCCGCCCTAACGTATGGCAACTGACGGTAGACGCCTCATCGCTGAAATTTCCTTTCGAATATAAATTCGTAGCAGTCAGCAACAAGACCGGAGCCGTAGTGGCATGGGAAACACGAAACAACCGGATATTCCATACACAACCCTTACAGCGGGGAGAAACATATTTTCCACCTGAAACAGAAGTTTTTTTCAACACTCGCAGCTTGCGTGTAGCCGGATGTGCCATACCGGTATTTTCGCTTCGCTCGGAAGGGAGTTTCGGTGTAGGCGACTTTGGCGACCTGAAGACATTCATTACATGGGCATCGGCTACAAAACAGAAAGTCGTACAGATACTTCCGATCAACGATACGACAATGACAGATACATGGATGGATTCATATCCATACAACAGTATATCCATTTATGCTTTCCACCCGATGTATATTGACCTGCGCCAGCTTCCTGCATTGCAGAACGAAGAAGCCAGCCAAATGTTCGAAGAGCAGCGTATCCGCCTGAACAGTCTTCCGCAAGTAGACTATGAAGAGGTGAACAAACAGAAAAGAAGTTATCTGAGAATGCTTTTCGAACAAGAGTCAGAAAATATTCTAACATCTGAAAGCTTTGAAGCCTTTTTCCGCGACAACAAAGAATGGCTCATTCCATATGCAGCATACAGCTACCTGCGTGATCTGAATCACACTTCCGACTTCAACAACTGGGGCGAATATAGCAGATACGACAAAGAACAAATCCAGGAGTTATGTAATCCGGACAGTACTGCATACAGTAAAATAGCATTCTACTACTTCCTGCAATATGAATTGCATGTGCAGTTGCTTGCCACTTCCGACTATGCACGAAGCAAGGGAGTCATTATCAAAGGAGATATTCCTATCGGTATCAGCCGTACAAGTGTAGAAGCATGGGTAGAACCGTATTACTTCAACATGAACGGACAGGCTGGAGCACCACCAGACGCATTCTCTACCAACGGACAGAACTGGGGTATGCCGACTTACAACTGGGACGTAATGGCAAAAGATAACTACAGCTGGTGGCAAAAACGTTTCCGGAAAATGGCAGAATACTTTACCGCTTACCGTATCGACCATATACTGGGCTTTTTCCGCATTTGGGAAATCCCCTATCATTCAGTACACGGTTTGCTGGGACAGTTTGTACCTTCCCTCCCGATGAGTAAGGAAGAAATTCAGAGTTTCGGACTGGCTTTCAGCAAGGAAACAATGACACGTCCGTTTATCAATGATTATATACTGAATACGGTATTCGGCGAACATAGTGAGGAAGTAAAAGAAACCTTCGTAAAACGGTTGCATCATGATATTTACGTCATGCGACCTGAATTTGATACACAACGGAAGGTGGAAGCTTACTTTGCCGACAAACCTGATGCTGAAAGTCAGGACATAAAAGAAAAGCTTTACGCACTGATCAGTGATGTACTTTTCATCCCCGACCGCGACAATCCGGAAATGTATCATCCACGAATCGCCGTTCAAAATGATTATATCTTCAAGCAGCTAAGAGAACAGGATCAGGAAGCATTCAATCATCTGTACAATCATTACTATTACCAGCGACATAATGAGTTCTGGTATCACGAAGCAATGAAAAAACTTCCTGTTCTGACACAGGCTACATCGATGCTGGTATGTGGAGAAGATCTCGGAATGGTTCCCGACTGTGTACCATGGGTTATGAACCAGCTGCAAATTCTGTCACTTGAGATCCAGCGAATGCCCAAGAGCCCGGCACACGAATTCGGACAGGTACACGAATATCCTTTCCAGTCTGTATGTACGATAGGTACACATGATATGTCTACTTTCAGAGGCTGGTGGGAAGAGGATAAAGAACTGACCGAACGCTTCTACCACCAGGAACTGGGACATTGGGGCAATGTTCCTGAACACGCACCAGAGTGGCTGTGCGAGGAAGTTATACGTCAGCATTTGGAGAGTCCGTCTATGCTCTGTATACTGACATGGCAAGACTGGACTTCGATGGACGGTGCACTTCGTAATCCGGATATCAACATCGAACGAATCAATGTTCCTGCCGATCCGCGTCATTACTGGCGCTGGCGTATGCATATCACGCTGGAAGAGCTGATGAAACAGGATGAATTTAATGAATACATACGCTCGATGATTGAAGAGAGCGGAAGAAGTGTTTCGGAACAAGCCGAAGATGCAGAATAAGAAAATTTATATCTGATACACCGAATACTCAATATCAATTAAGAAAGGCTCTATCACTTTTCCGAAACGGAATTTGATAGAGCCTTTTATATTGCTTATTAGAATCTGTAAATCTTTAGAACTATTCTGTACGATTATTCTTTGATACGAATCAGCAAGTTGGCAAGAATGGCAGTCAGTCCACCGGTTGTAATACCTGACGCAAAAATATTACGCAATGTTTCCGGCAACTGACAAAGTATATCGGGTACAAGTTCTACACTCAGACCAAAAGAGAAACTCAGAGCCATAACCAGTGTAGCTTTACGGTCAATCTTCTGTGCAGCAATGATACGGATACCGGCTGCAGCTACTGTACCGAACATCAACAAAGTAGCTCCACCAAGCACAGGCTCGGGCATCAGTGAAAATACAAGTCCTACAGCTGGGAACAAGCCGAGAACAATCAGGAAGCCGGCAATATAATAACCTACATAGCGGCTGGCCACTCCTGTAAGCTGTATCATACCGTTGTTCTGTGCAAAAATTGAATTGGGGAAGGAATTGAAGAAACCAGCCAACATAGAGTTGAATCCATCTGCCAGAATACCTCCAGAAGCGCGTTTCACAAAAGTTTCCCCTTCTACCGGTTCACCCGAAATCAGAGAATTGGCAGTAATATCACCATAAGCCTCTATTGCAGTAATCAGATAAACCAATGCCAATGCAATGATAGAAGAAATATCGAACGAAATACCATAGCGGAAAGGTACAGGTATATTGAAACCACCATAACTCTGTACAGCCGAGAAATCTACCATTCCCAATGCCCATGCTGTGATATAGCCGATAACCAGACCTATAACAATGGAGCTCATACGCAGATAGCGGTTTGAACTTCGGTTAAATATGATAATCAATATCAGAACAAGAGCAGCAAGACCAACATGTTCTATCGCTCCAAATGTTCCATTTGCCTGTGCAACAGCACCTCCGCCACATGCGGAAATACCTACTTTTATCAGACTCATACCGATAAGCGTCACAACAATACCCGAAACCAGCGGAGTAATAACACGGCGAGTATATTTCAATACACGGCTAATAAGCATCTCTACCGAAGAAGCAACGATACATGCTCCAAAAATAGCAGAAAGACCTCCTGTCAGTCCGGCTGAGATGATAGGTCCGATAAACGAGAAACTGGTTCCCTGAATACAAAGTAATCCACAGCCGATCGGTCCTACCCGACGGCACTGAATAAATGTAGAAACACCAGATGCAAACAAAGCCATAGAAACGAGAAAACCAGTTGTTTCCAAATCAAGTTTTAACGCACCGGCAATAATCAACGGAGGAGTAATAATAGCAACAAAGATAGCCAACAGATGTTGCAAAGCAGCAAAAATTGTTTCTTTCACAGGCGGACGGTCATTCAGTCCGTAAATCAGCCCCGCCCCCGGAGCTTGTGTCTGTTCTTTTTCCATTAAAACTAATACTAACTTTTTAAAATATGAAAAATAAAAAAATGAAGGAACTGTATTCCAGACTCAGAAATACAGTTCCTCCACGAAAAATTACTCTTTTATTTTAATTTCGCAATGATCCAAGCTTTCGATAATAGCCAATGATTCTACATGAATACCTTGTGCACGCAAGTAGTCACCACCATGCTGGAATGACTTCTCTATCAAAAATCCCATACCCACAAGTTCTGCTCCTGCCTTTTGTACCAGGTCTATGATTCCTTTTGCCGCATTACCATTTGCAAGGAAATCATCGATAAACAATACCTTATCTCCCGGACACAAATAGTCACTGCTGACACATACCTCATACGAACGGTCTTTTGTAAACGAATACACCGTAGTAGTAAGCATGTTTTCCATTGTACTGGGTTTCTTTTTCTTTGCAAAGACAACAGGAAGCTCGAGCAAATATCCTACCATTATAGCCGGAGCAATACCACTGGCCTCGATAGTCAGTATTTTATTGATTTTTGTACTAGCAAAACGGCGTACAAACTCTACCGCCATAGATTTCATCAGAATCGGGTCCATCTGATGATTAATAAAATTATCTACTTTTAATATTCCTCCCTCAAAACATTTACCATCGCGCAAGATACGTTCCTTGAGTGCCTTCATATACCAAAAAGAGCTTTAATTGTTTTATATTTTAAATATTTTGCAAATTTACACGTTTTTATCTTATTTCCGGCAATGCTTGAGGGAGAGATATTATGCAAAAACTAAAAATTATTCAACTTTAGGTACGTCGTTCACTGTTATATCTTCTGTTTCACCATCTGTTTGCCAGTCTGAAATATCACTGCCTTCAATAATCAGGCTTTCCTTTTCTATTTTCACTTTATACTTATAACATTTTCCTCCTACCAGATGTCCTTTCATTGCTTCAGTATAAGCTTCGTACGCAAATCCATCACGTTCATATGAAATAGAAAACTTCAATGTACCATCTTCTGATGTCGGATTCAGCAAAACGGCTATCTCATAGCCTTCTTCTGTAATAGCTACTCCTTCCGGCTCCATATCCAACAAGAGTTTATTGACTTCCGGACTTTCGGCCACTGGCTGCATCTTTCCTTCCGTAAAATTATAGATATATTTCGAAACAATTCCTTTTCCTTCAAAGCCAGCAGTCTTCAATGTTGTTTCAGCATCTTTTTCATTCTTTACGAGAGTGACCAGTACCAGACTGCAAGTATGTTTAAACGCAGATTCATCAGTAAAAGATACCTTACCAGAATTGGTCTGATAGTTGCAAGTTTTATTGGCTACCAGAAAATCCCACTTCCCGATATTCTCCAACGTTCCATCCTGCTCGCTCAAATCCGGCATAGGCACATTAGCACGCTGAGCTCCTTCTGCATATGGATAAAAGGCACAAAAATCATAATTATTCTTCTGGTCCGGCCAAAACAAAGGAGTATCCGGCTGCCAGACACTCTCACCCAATGTCCACGAAATAGCATCATCTCCTTCGGGCATGAAAAATCCTATCTTATCACCTTGCACGAACGTTGTATGTCCGTCTTGTTGAGTAGTCGTTCTTGATATAATTTCTCCCGCAACAGAAGCTTGTAAGTTCAAAGCCAAAGAATCTGATGAAATACCCTCTGATAAATCTCTCTGCTGACATGATGCCAGTACCCCAATGGCCAGACACGACCATTTTACCAATGTCTTCTTCATAATGTTAAATATTAATTTATAAAATCATTAATCCATTAACGCATACCATTTTCTTTTTATACCATTTTTGTACAATATTTACTTTCATGAAGCCAGAAACGAAAAAGTAATCAAAATGTATTTTGTTATAGAAATGAAAAAACATTGTAGCAACAATTGAAACAGAAAAAACATTTAAGTTTCGGTTTACACAAATAAGAATAAATAATTTCGACTTTACAGAATTATATCGTAAGTTTGTACAAATCAATAATAGCTAAAAACATGAAGAAACTTTCATTATTATTATCTTTTCTTCTCCTCGTCTTGTCGGGCTATGCACAACAAGCGAAATATGTATTTTATTTCATCGGTGATGGAATGGGAGTAAACCAAGTTCAAGGTACAGAATTATACCGTGGTGAACTGGAAGGTAAAATAGGTATCACACCTATCTGGTTCACACAGTTTCCTTACGCAACTACCGCCACTACTTTTTCGGCAACTAACGGAGTTACTGACTCTGCCGCAGCCGGTACAGCTCTTGCAACAGGAAACAAGACTCAAAACGGTACGATAGGGATGAAGCAAGATTTGCAGACCGAAGTCAGCAGTGTCGCTGTATGGGCAAAAAATAAAGGTTGCCGGGTAGGTGTGACAACTAGTGTAAGTGTAGACCACGCAACTCCAGCAGCTTTCTATGCTCACGATCCCAGCCGTGGAAGTTATTATAAAATAGGTACAGATTTATATAAAGCCGGATTTGACTTTTATGCAGGTTCAGACTTTATCGATCCGAACAATAAAGACAACAAGGATGGCAATTCTGAAAACCTGTACACTATGGCCGAAAAAAATGGTTATACAATTGCCAGAGGATATAAAGACTATCTGAAAAAATGCAAGAAGGCAGACAAAATGATTCTGTTCCAGTCGGAAAAAGCTTCAGAAAAAGACCGTACGGCCATTCCATATGCAATCGACCGCACTAAAGACGACTTGACTCTTGCAGACATAACCCGTTCGGCAATCAATTTCCTGTCGAAAGATTTGTCTAAAGGATTTTTCCTGATGGTAGAAGGGGGAAAAATAGACTGGGCATGCCATAGCAATGATGCAGCTACTGCCTTCCATGAAGTAGCCGACATGGATGAAGCGGTAAAGGTTGCTTATGAGTTTTATTCTCAGCATCCGGACGAAACACTTATCGTAGTTACTGCCGACCATGAGACAGGAGGATTTGTATTGGGTACGGGAGCTTATAAACTAAATTTGCAAGTTCTTAAGAACCAGAAAGTGAGTGAAAGCGGTTTTACCCGTATTCTGAACGAATTGCGCAAAAAGTACAACAACAATGTTTCTTGGGAAAAAGTACAACAAGCTCTGAAAGAAAATTTCGGTTTCTGGGACAAAGTAAAACTTAACGAAAAGCAGGAAGAACGTCTGTTGGCTAAATACAACGACACGTTCAAGGGTAAAGAAGCCAAATTAGAAAAGAGCGAATATGCACAAGACGAACCTTTGGCAGCAGAAGCTAAACGTATTATCGATGAAATCGCTTTGGTTGGCTGGACCAGCGGAGGACATTCAGCCGGATATGTACCTGTATTTGCAATCGGTGCCGGAGCAGACCTCTTCCAAGGAAGAATTGACAATACAGAAATACCTATAAAGATAGCTAAGGCAGCCGGATATACAGCTGAATAACCCAATCACTCGAAAGTTAGATAGGGAGATAATCTTTTCAGGTCTTTCTCGGTAAACTCCTCAAACATGGAGAGCTGAGAAAGACCTTTTATTTTACCTCGTTTACGGCGATACTCCATAATGGCTTTAGCCTTATAAAAGTCCATATAAGGATGTGATCTCAATTTATCCAAAGAGGCACTATTTACCTGAATCTTATGTAAACCAGCAGGTGTAACGACAAACCACTTATTCAGTTCAACCCCAACATGAGGTACTTCCTGTAGTTGTGCCACATCATAGAAACCTCCAAGGCGCTGCCGGTAAACCACAATCATACGTGCCAATGTACTCCCAATGCCGGGAATACGCTTCAGAATGGAAGTATCTGCTTTGTTCAAATCGACTATTGTTCCTTCCTCATATTTGGGCACATAAGGTATTGTATCTTTTAATTGTCTAAAAGTATCTGTACGAACATGACTGACTGATACAAGTGGGGCAATCGTAATATAAGGCTTCAGCTTCTGATACACTTCTTCCTTTAAGCCATATATACGGGAAAAAGACTCCGGTGAACGGAAAACTCCTCCTTTCGCTCGATACTTCAGTATATTACGAACAATATAAACCGGAAGTCCTAACTGACGTAATAATACGGAATCTGCGGTATTCGGATCGAAGGCTTGCAATACGGCAGATATTTCATTCTTTGGAGTGTGACTCTTACGTATTTTTTCCTGTTCTTCCAGATTTGCAAGAAATGAATCGATTTCCTCACTTTCGGACAACGTAACAGGTACCTCCACCGGACGTAAGTATTCCATAACAGCCCATATTCCCAACAATAATAAAGCTATAGCCAGCAAGAGAAGAATTACCCGTCGCTCCGATTTAGTATAATAAAAGAAATCTTTCCACATCGGTTTATCCTAACAGTCCGAGTTCATTCATAAAAATTAAAGCAATACCAATAGGAGCTATAAACTTTAAAATAAAAATATAAACAGGGTAAAATGTAGCTTTCAATGTTCCATAATTAGTCACTTCATCACGTACTATACGGCGATCGATAACCCAACCGACAAATATAGCAGCAAACATACCACCTAAAGGAAGCATAATTTTCGCTGTCAGGAAATCCAATGCATCAAATAAATTCATTCCAGCTATCGTATAACTACTCCAATCGCCCAATGCCAATGAAGAAACAATTCCAATCAGCAGACTGGATACAGTGATGATAGTTGCAGCTTTACTACGGGTAAAATGAAATTTCTCATGCAAAAATGCTGTAGAAACTTCATGCAGTGAAATTGTAGAGGTCAAAGCTGCCAATGCCAACAATACATAAAACAGAATGGAACAAACATACGCTAGCAACGGAACTCCACTAAATGCCTGTTGAAAGACATTCGGCAATGTAATAAAGATAAGTGAAGGACCTGCATCGGGCTCTATACCTACGGAAAAAGCAGCCGGAAAGATTATCAGTCCAGCCAGTACAGCCACAAATGTATCAATGAGTCCGACACTCATTGCTGTATGTCCCAAACGGGTTTCTTTCCCAAAATAGGAAGCATATGTAGACAGACATCCCATGCCTAGACTTAAAGAAAAGAAGGCCTGTCCCATGGCACCAAGAAAAACATCAGGTGTTATTTTACTAAAATCTGGAGTCAGCAAGAACTCTATACCTTTTTCTGCACCTGGAAGCATAACCGAACAAACTGCCAGTACAACAACCAGAATAAAGAGTAAAGGCATCAATACTTTAGAGGAACGTTCAATTCCTTTCTGTACCCCTTTTACAATCACAAAGTGAGTAAGCAGCATAAAAACTGTCAGCCATATCAAAGGGCGTATAGGATTCTGAGAAAACTGCTGAAACATCGAAACAAATTCAGATGAGGATTTACCGGCAAACTGTCCGGTCGCAGCTTCAAAAACATATTCCAACGTCCATCCTGCTACAACAGAATAATATCCTAATATCAGAAAGCCTGTCAGTACACCTAAATATCCGACCCACTTCCAATAACCTTTTGGCGCCAAAACCTTAAAAGCCTCTCCGGTACTAGCCTTCGAATGCCGTCCAATAGTAAACTCGGCAATCATAATCGGAAGACCTAAAATAAAAATGCATCCTAAGTATATCAAAATAAAGACAGCTCCCCCATGGTTTCCTGTTTCATATGGGAAGCGCCATATATTACCTAACCCAACTGCCGAACCAGCAGCTGCTAAAATAGCTCCTAACCTACTGCCAAAACTTACTCGATCATTATGATGCATAAGACTTTTTGTTATAGTTTGTACAATTATAAGGCGCAAAAATACAAAAAATATCGTATTTTCGCGCTAAATATAAAAAATTAGCATATTATGTATTACATAAGGACTTATCCTCTATCTATAATAACAATCATCGTAATCTGTTATTTATCTTTCTTTACTCCTCCTCAAACAGAATTAAACAACGTTCCGTTTATTGATAAAATAGTGCATATTTGTATGTATGGAGGCCTGACCATGGTCATTTGGTTCGAATACCTAAGACTGCATAAGTTCATCGTATGGAAAAAACTAATCACAGGAGGTATTATATTGCCAATCTTCATGAGTGGATGTATTGAACTGTTACAAGCTTCATGCACAGACAACCGAAGTGGTGACTGGCTAGATTTTCTAGCCAATAGCCTGGGAGTAGGATTAGCATTGCCTGTCAACTATTATATACTCCGCCCTATAATAAAAAGATTCCTGCAAAAATGAGAAACTCCGGGAACTTCACAGCCCCCGGAGTCAATGAAAAACGTTATTAATTATTTTTAAAGATAGAGAGTTTTTTCACAATTTCAACGGAAGTCCTTCAGTTCTTCCTGCAACTTTTGCCGGGTAAAATAAATACGGCTCTTTACAGTACCAAGTGGAAGCCCCAGCTTATCTGCTATCTCACGATACTTGAACCCTGATACGTACATAGAAAATGGAATGCGATATTCCTTAGGCAAAGCATTAACTATGCGACGCATTTCCTTCAAATCATAAGAACCTTCAGTTGAATCACCTTCAATGTCTATATTCTGATTCAAATAAAATTGATTATCGGTCTGGTCTACATAAGTCTGATCGCGTAAAGCCTTACGATAATTATTAATAAAGATATTACGCATGATGGTATAGATCCATCCCTTGAAATTTGTTTCAGCTGTATATTTATCTTCATTGTCTAAAGCCTTCAATGAAGTTTCCTGAAGGAGGTCATTTGCTTCTTCGCGATCTGCTGTCAACTTATAAGCAAAATTCAATAGTTCTGTCTGAACGCTCAACAGATCCTGAGCAAAATTAGCAGTTCTCATAATTTTATAATTGGTGTTTGAGATTAATATTCTTGTTTCGTTTGGTACTGCAATATTAGCTCATAAACGGACAACCAATTTCATAAAATCAGATAATACACAGGGGAATATCTATCATATAACAGTTTTTACCCCCTTCTGTAACAGTTTACAGGTGGTTTTTGAAGGTTTCAGAAAAAACAAACTGTTATTTTTTCCATGTAGAGTATGGTTCTTTCATCAGAAAAGAATTGTAATATCTCACCTGCCCTGTTACTTCTTCTCCAAGAAAAGCAGGAGATGAGAATGTTTCTTCCGCGGTAGAGAGTTCTACTTCGGCAACAACGAGTCCATCATTTTCGCCATAAAACTCATCTACCTCGAAAGTATGATTATCAAAGTTTACCAAATAACGTGTCTTATCGATGAGTCCAGGCTCGCAAAGTTTCATCAATTCTTCTGCTTCGTGAAGCGGAATCTGACGTTCCCACTCATAGCGACTTAACCCCGACTCATCCGAGGGCCCTTTTATTGTAAGAAAACCTTCCTTATCGCGGATACGTACTCTCACAGTTCTCCCACGAGCACTACAAATATAACCTTGCTTTATCCGGCTTTTGCTGTCAGCCAGCTGACGATAGGAATCATCCTTCACCAAAAACTTACGTTCTATTTCCTGTGCCATCGTGGTTATCGTTTTTTAAGACAATGAATAAAGGGTCATAATCAAGACAGCCAAAATAATTAAAGCTACACACAAATACTTTATCAAACGATTTGCTTTTTCTTCTTCACGCTTGCTGTAATCTTGCTTCTTGTTATGTTTTTTATTTCCCATAGCTAGTATATTTAGATTAAACTTTAAAATTGAATGTGCGACATATTGTATCAAAAAGAATCTATTCTTCTTATGCCTCGCTATCGGAGAATTCCATCAGATATGCCTTGATGAAACCATCAATTTTACCATCCATAACTCCATTCACATCGGATGTCTGGTAATTAGTACGATGATCTTTTACACGACGGTCGTCAAATACATAACTGCGAATCTGTGATCCCCATTCGATCTTTTTCTTTCCGGCCTCAACCTTTGCCTGTTCTTCCATACGATGCTGCAATTCTTTATCGTACAAAATAGAACGCAACTGACGCATTGCATTTTCTTTATTCTTAGGCTGGTCGCGAGTTTCGGTATTTTCAATCAAAATTTCTTCTTCCTCACCAGTATAAGGATCTTTATACTGATAACGCAAACGTACTCCTGATTCTACCTTATTGACGTTCTGTCCACCGGCACCTCCACTTCGGAAAGTATCCCATGACAAACGAGCAGGTTCTACAACTACTTCAATGGAGTCATCTACCAATGGAGTAACAAATACCGATGCAAAAGAAGTCATTCGCTTACCCTGAGCATTATAAGGTGAAACACGAACCAAACGATGCACACCATTCTCTCCTTTCAGATAGCCATAAGCATATGCACCTTCTATATTCATGGTAACAGTCTTAATTCCAGCTTCATCACCTTCCTGTAAGTTTGCTACCGAAAGCTTGTAGCCGTTACTTTCAGCCCAACGCATATACATACGCATCAGCATAGACGACCAGTCCTGACTTTCTGTACCGCCAGCTCCTGAATTGATTTTCAATACACAATCCATCTGATCGGCCTCAGAACGAAGCATATTTTTCAATTCCAATTCTTCAAGAGCCTGTAAAGATTTAGCATAAGCCTCATCAACTTCCTCTTCAGTCACTAATTCATCTTTATAAAAATCGAAAGCCAGTTCCAGTTCATCTGTCAATGTCTTTACTGCATTATAGCCTTCAATCCATCCCTGCAAGCTCTTCACCTTTTTCATCTGTGCTTCTGCTTTCTTAGCATCATCCCAAAATCCTGGAGCTTGCGTACGAAGTTGTTCTTCTTCTACCTGTACCTTTTTATTTTCTATATCCAAATAACGATAAAGGGCTTCAGTACGTGTCTTTACATCTTTTAGCTGTTCTATTGTTATCATATTGAATCTCTTGTCTTTTATTCGAATTGCAAAATTACATATTTCGTCTGTTAAGTAAAAACAGAAGATAAAGATTTTGGCAGCTCTAAAAACAAACCGGTTTTATTGCAGCCTTACATCCTTTACTCTTCGTACATTTTTTCTATTTCCTTAGCATAATTTTTCATCAATACCGGACGCTTTATTTTCAGCGTATTAGTAAGTTCACCCTTTTCCATACTGAAAGGTTCTGGCAGCAGAGTGAAACGTTTTATCTGCTCGTAGTGGGCGAACTCCTGTTGCAATGTATCAATACGCAAACGGAACAAATCCAGTATTTCCTGCTTCTGCAACAAATCTTTCATATCAGTATACGCAATATGATGTTCTTCCGCATACTTCTTTACTTGCCCATATTCAGGTACAATCAAAGCCGAAACAAATTTACGCTGGTCGGCTATAATAGATATCTGATCTATATAACGATCTACGACCAATTTTGTTTCGATGGCCTGGGGGGCAATATACTTTCCGTTAGAGGTTTTAAACAAATCTTTAATACGTTCTGTCAAAAATAAGAAGCTGTCTTCTATATAACCGGCATCTCCTGTATGAAACCATCCATCTTCAGTCAACACCTGACGTGTCATTGCTTCTTTCCGATAATAACCTTTTGTTATTGTCTCACCCCGAAGAAGAATCTCATTGTTTTCCCCTATCTTTATTTCCAGATTTGGCATGACACGACCTACAGAACCAATACGGAAACTATCAAACCAACAACAAGATACTGTAGCCGTAGTTTCTGTAAGTCCATAACCTGCAATCATATTTATGCCTACTGAATGAACGAATTCTTCCACCGCACGCGGAATGGCAGCTCCTGCAGTCGGGAAGAAATTTCCATTCTCAATACCAATTGTCTTTTTCAGTAAGCTATAAATTGTTTTTTCATAGAACTTATATTTCATATGCAACAATGGAGGAGGAGTCTTACCATTCATCAGATAAGTTATATTATGCTCTTTTCCCACCTTTAAGGCATCAAGCATTAAACTCTTCTTCAAACCTGTTGTCTCATTTATTTTTTCCTGAACTCCTGCATATACTTTCTCCCAAAAACGAGGAACACTGCACATTGCAGTAGGACGAATCTCCTTAATAGTTTTCTGTATATCCTGCGGACGTAGATTAATACAAAGTAAACATCCCTTATTTATACAATAATAACTCCAAGCACGTTCGAAAATATGAGTAAAAGGAAGAAAATTCATAACGACATCCGATTCTCCTAAGGTCGTCAACCGACCATCATGTGCCGCAAAAGCAGCTTCATAACACGAATGATGCAACATGACTCCCTTCGACTCTCCTGTTGTTCCAGAAGTATAAAGGATATTGGCCAAATCTCCGTTTCCCGATTCAGAGGTGCGTTTGTCTACTTCTGCCTGGAACTTTCTCTCCATTCCTAACTTCAGGAAATCCGAATAATATATAGAATTTGTATCAGAAGCAGAGCGCTTTACCTTCGGATCGAATATAATAATCTGTTTCAGTGTTTTACATAAATTCTGTACACGACAAGCTACGTCATACTGGTATTGTTCTCCCACAAATAAAAAACGGATTCCAGCATCCTGCAATATATAGTGTACCTGTGCTTCCGAACTCGTAGCGTATAATGGAATGGTAACAATCCGACTTCCGAACGCACCAAAATCCGTATACAAGCATTCCGGCATATTCTGAGAAAAAACGCCGATATTTTCCTGAACTTCTGCCCCCAATGCAATCAAAGCATTCGAAACCCAATTTACCTTTTCAGCAAACTGATTCCATGAAACAGATATCCAGCTTTCAGTTTCATAGTCACGATATTTTAAGGCTATACGATCACCATATTTTTTTGCCTGCCGGCAAATCAAAGTAGATAAATAAGAATTACTCATTTAAAATTTAGTTATTTTATTATCGCTGAATGCAAAGATAGAGTTTAATTTGGAATAAATGAAGTATCTTTGCTGCACAAAACAGAATCTTTTTTTATGTTAGACATTGGTTACTACACATCTGAAGCATTAACATTACTTCAAGCTCTAATCGGTATCCCTTCTATCAGCAGGGAAGAAGAAGCTGCTGCCGATTTTTTACAAAACTATATAGAAGAAACCGGTATCATGACCGGCAGATCAGGAAATAATATCTGGTGTATCAGCCCGATGTTCAATACTCAACGCCCAACTATATTGCTTAACTCGCATATAGATACCGTAAAACCAGTTAACGGCTGGCGCAAACAACCTTTTACTCCTAAAATGGAAAACGGTAAGCTCTACGGTCTGGGAAGCAACGATGCAGGTGCCAGTCTGGTATCTTTATTTCAAGCATACCGGTACTTGTGTGCGACTGAGCAAAATTACAACCTCATCTTCCTTGCTTCATGCGAAGAAGAGGTTTCCGGCAAAAACGGAATAGAAAGTGTTTTACCGCAATTACCTCCTATTACATTGGGAGTCGTTGGTGAGCCGACAGAAATGAATCCTGCTATTGCAGAAAAGGGATTGATGGTACTTGATGTTACTGCACGTGGAAAAGCCGGTCATGCAGCACGCGAAGAAGGCGATAATGCAATATATAAAGTACTGAGCGATATAGAATGGTTTCGCACGTTCCGCTTCCCTAAAGAATCTTCTTTACTGGGACCTGTCAAAATGAGTGTTACACAGATTAATGCAGGTACACAACATAACGTTGTGCCAGACATATGTACTTTCGTTGTTGATATCCGAAGTAATGAATTCTATTCTAATGAGGAACTATTCAAAGAAATCACTTCTCATATCAGCTGCGAGGCAAAAGCACGTTCATTCCGTCTCAACTCCTCACGTATAGACATTAATCATCCATTTGTACAACGGGCTGTTGAACTCGGAAAGACGCCTTTCGGATCTCCTACTCTTTCCGATCAGGCACTCATGCCTTTCCCTTCGGTAAAAATAGGTCCGGGTAAATCTTCACGTTCGCACACTGCTGATGAATATATCATGGTAGCCGAAATAGAAGAAGCTATCGGCAACTATATTTCAATATTGGACGGACTAAAATTATAAACCACTCATTTAAAAAGAAAACTATGCAATTACTCCGAAAGATATTCAATTTGTTTTATCTGTTGTTGGCAGGAATACTCCTTCTTACAGCTTGTGGCAGCAGTAACAATAAGAATAGCCAAGAAAACGAAAACAACAGTACGCCCTTAGTCAAAGCTCCTGACTTCAATGCTGACAGTGCCTACATCTATGTAAAAAAACAAGTAGATTTTGGTCCCCGTGTTCCAAACACGGAAGCCCATCGTGCCTGCGGTGATTATTTGGCTAAACAATTGGAGAGTTTCGGAGCTAAGGTTTACAACCAATACGCCGACCTTATGGCCTACAACGGCACAATATTGAAATCACGTAATATTATTGGAGTGTATAATCCTGATACTAAAAAGCGTGTTCTGTTATTTGCACACTGGGACACTCGCCCGTATGCAGATGCTGGCGAAGAGAAACATCACCATACTCCTATCGATGGAGCAAACGATGGAGCCAGCGGTGTTGGTGTTTTACTGGAAATAGCACGCCACTTACAACAGCAGGCTCCAGCCATCGGAATCGATATCATATTTTTTGATTCGGAAGATTACGGCACTCCAGATTTCTATGACGGTCCTTATAAAGCAGATACATGGTGTCTGGGATCCCAATATTGGGGACGCATTCCACATACTCCCGACTATAAGGCACGCTTCGGTATATTGCTTGACATGGTAGGAGGGAAAAATGCGACATTCTATTACGAAGGATATTCCAAACGTACAGCCAGCCAGCCTATGCAAAAGATTTGGGATATAGCCCACAACCTAGGATACTCCAAACATTTCATTAAAAATGACGGTGGAGAAGTAACCGATGACCATGTATATGTAAATCGTTTCAGACAGATACCATGCGTAGATATCATTGACTTCAATCCTAATAATGGAGAAGGTTTTAATCCTACCTGGCACACCATAAACGACAACATGGATAATATTGACAAAGCAACTTTACAAGCTGTTGGTCAGACTGTCATGACAGTAATATATAACGAAAAATAATAACAAGAATAAAGTATGAAAACAATCAACGAACTTCAAGACGAGGTAATCGAAGAATTCAGTGACTTCGACGACTGGATGGATAAATACCAGTTACTTATCGACTTGGGAAATGAACAAGAACCACTCGATGAAAAATATAAAACAGAGCAAAATCTGATAGATGGCTGTCAAAGCCGTGTATGGCTTCAGGCTGATATGGAAGATGGAAATGTAGTCTTTCAGGCAGAAAGCGACGCCTTGATAGTAAAAGGTATCATTGCTTTATTAATCAAAGTTGTATCAGGACATACCCCCGATGAAATTTTAAATTCCGATCTCTATTTTATTGAAAAGATCGGGTTAAAAGAACATTTGTCACCAACTCGTAGCAATGGCTTACTGGCTATGGTAAAACAAATGCGTATGTATGCTCTGGCCTTCAAAGCAAAACAAGCTGAATAAATATAATCAACCTTCAAGACAATAAAAATGCCGCTTTTCATTTTAGATAGAAAAGCGGCATTTTTATTGTTAGCTAATATTCTTTTCAGAGTTAAGTTTCTCACATTTAATCAATACTTTATCTCCATTGGCAAGAGTTGTGGCAAATAGATAAACATCCCCACCCTCTTTTAGCTTCAGCTTCTTACGGAGCTCGGCCACCGTAGAAGGGAAATTACGTACTGTCAGATTTGCCTTCTCTACACCTTGCAAAAAACTTTTCAATTCCTTTTTCCCAAATCCCGATACAGCCAATACCCGGAAACAACGACCGGGAAAATCTACTTCCACATCCGAAGTATACAAATGACTATTAGCGTGAAGTTTTTTCACACCATACCTCTCTGACAAAATACGGTAAGCTCCTGCTTTCAATAAAGCGGCTCCCGGTTCATAAAGATAGCTCTCTACCTTTTCAGCCAACGTACATACAGCTTTCTTCTCCTCCGAAATCGTAAAATCGAGGTGTTGATGAACAAAGTTATTAACAATCTGTTCACAACTTATAACAATTTCATTATCAATACATTTACCCTCAATTTTTTCCTTATCAAGAATAATTATCAACTCTTTACACTCGTTATTAACAGCTACAATATGTATTTCACTCACATACTTCAGTTCGTTTAATGCCGAAGCCATATCAAGCATTGGGGAAAGCTTTATCATTACCGTATGCGCTCGTTCAACCAACAAATCCTCGAGTGCACATACATCCGGTTCACAATCAGCAATCAAAACAGTCTTACCACCATTACTGTCGCGACGAGCTGGATCAAGAAACAAACAATCTACTGGTTTCATTGTTTTCAGAAACTCAGTTCCATCTGCTTGATGTATCCTCACATGGTTCAGACCTAACAACGGAAAATTATGCTGTGCCAGCTCACACAATACTTCCTGTCGTTCTACATAGTCTGCCTGATTAAAGTTACGAGCTATAAACGAAAAATCTACTCCTAAACCAGCTGTTAAATCTGCAAAGCTATCTCCTTTTACTAATGAAGCCTTATATCGTGCAGTAACTTCCGATGAACATTGTTCCATTGACAAATGCTGCGGATAACGTATCCCTTCGGTCTGCGCCCATAGAGGAATCTTCTTTTCAGCAATCTGCCATCCCGCTATCTGCACAACAGCCTCAGCCATATTTACATCTGGATACTTTGAGGCTTGTAAAGCAAGTTGCCGTACATCTTCATGACGATTTTTACAAATAAAACAGGATGTTTCAGGAGATATTTCTTTCATTTGATTTTATGTTTTCAGAGAAATAAAACAACTTCACTTTTCCAATAAAAGTAACAAATAAAAAAATATCCCACTAAAAATAATTTTTAGCGGGATATATAAAACAGGAACGGAAGTATACACTTCCTTAATATTCTTCCTCGTTGAAGAAAAAATCTTCTTTACTCGGATAATCCGGCCAAATATCTTCTATGCTTTCATAAATTTCGTCTTCATCTTCCATCTCCTGCAAGTTTTCAATAACTTCCAGCGGTGCTCCTGAACGCATAGCGTAGTCGATTAACTCATCTTTTGTTGCAGGCCATGGTGCATCTTCCAGCTTTGAGGCCAATTCCAATGTCCAATACATAGTATCTTAGTTTTAAAAAGTTTTACATTCCATTATTGAGCCACAAAAGTATAACAAATTCTTTCATTTGCAACTCTTATCCCAATAAATTTCATCATGCTGTGTTAATTGATTTAACTTTCTGGAAAGAATAAACAAATAATCAGACAATCTGTTCACAAATTGCTTTATTTCAGGATCAATTATACAATTTTCATGTTCTTCCAGTGCCAATATTCTACGCTCAGCACGGCGACATACCGTACGGCAAACATGACACAACGATGCAGAGAATGCTCCTCCCGGAAGAACAAATGCCTTCAATGGGGGCAAAGAGTTATCCAGTTCGTCAATAGCAGTCTCCAAACGCTTTATTGCTTCAGCAGAAATCTGACTTTCTACATGCAGTTCAGTCACAGACTGATCTGTTGCCAAATAGGCCCCGAGTGAAAAAAGCTTGTGCTGGATATATAAAAGAAAGTCACAAATCGCAACATCCTCTACACAGGTTGCTAAAACACCAATATTAGCATTCAGTTCATCCACTGTACCATATGCTTCCAAACGTATATGTGTTTTAGGAACTCTCATTCCTCCAACCAGCGAAGTTGTTCCACCATCTCCCGTCCGGGTATAAATTACACTCTTTTTCATAGTACAAATATGTTATTAAAAGAAATTCACAATGCGATGTTCTTTTATCCTTTTTTTATCAAAAAAGACCAAGCCCACATCATACAAGTCGAACGTCACTCCAGTTCTTGAATCAGCTACAACCTGCTTCCACCATTGACGTTTTTCTTTAGTTGCATAAGGCGAGCCTATAAAAAAACAAGTCCTTGAAGTAACATAAGGAAGAAGCATGTCAAATGCTTCCTTATAATAAGGAGTAAAAGCAATATGCACGATATCCGGACAAGACTGTCCCTCTACACGACTTCTCAACAGAGAGAGGACATTTCCGCAACGATAATCTACCTCAGGAGCATCTTTCAGCAAAGATATAACTTCTTCGTGTTCTTTCCCTTCATCAAATGTACACAAAGGCACATGCTTCGCTTCACTCATATACCTAGCCGATAAACCACTACCAGTTCCTACTTCAAGCATATTCCGAGGCTGCAAATGATTTACCAAACGAAATAACAACCGATCCGTTTTTTCACGATAATGAGGCAAGTGTTCAACTTGTTTTCTTTTGGCATGCAACAAATTATAGGCATAAAATGCCAAACGCTCATAAACGACAAAAGTTATCAGAAAAAAATCGGAAGGAGAATGTACTCCATATCCACACCGATGGCGGAAACGACAGCACCAATTCCATCCACGTAAAAACAGGTTCGGCATAAATTATCTTCTTTAGTACGGTGAACAAAGATAGAAAAAATATTGCCATCCGAAAATTATCGGATGGCAATATATCAATAGACTAAAAAAACAATCTACATCTTTTTTACTTGCGTGAGCCCAGTTTATCATCCAGATACAAAATACCTGCATGGTCACCGCATTTCTTCAGCTTTTCAACGATACCCTGAGCTGTAGCTTCTTCTTCTACCTGTTCACGAACATATCCCCACAAGAAATCTTGAGAAGCCTTATCTTTAACCTCAGAAGCTACATTTACCAAATTGTCAATCAATTCAGAAACGTGGCATTCATGTTTGTAAACATGTTCGAACACTTCGAGTACGCTACCCCATCCTTGTGGAACAACATCGATTTTATCAACCAACGCAACTCCACCACGTTTTGCTACGTAATCAGCAAGATCATAAGCGTGTTGCAACTCTTCCTGAGACTGTAGCTTCATCCAATGTGCAAAGCCATCAAAACCCTCTTTCTTCAAATAGAAAGACATAGACAAATAAAGATTAGACGACCACATTTCAGCTGTAATCTGATCGTTGATTGCTTTTTGTAATTTTTCTGAGATCATAATATCTTTAATTTTAAAAGTAGTAATCTTACACTACTTTATAAACAAATGAAATGCCAACAATCTTTCTCTACAGTAAATTTTTATGAAATATTAAGTCACCAAGGTTATCTTTGAACAATTCTGCCAAGTTGTCACAATTCAATCTGAAACAAAGATAACAGAGGTTTGACAAAAAGGCACGGCAGAGAAAGACAAACAGAGAAGAAATATCCCATCATCAAATGACAGGATATTTCAAGATACAAATAGTCTTAGTGCACGTCATTGTCATTAACCAGCAACTTACCTTGATATTCACCGGTTAATGTATGCAGGAATGCAACAAGCTGCTTAACTTCCTGATCATTCAAATCGACACCTATTTCATATTTAGCCATTGCCTTGACGATTTCATCAAGAGTAGCCTGTGTTCCATCATGGAAATAAGGAGCAGTCAGAGCTACATTACGCAAGCCAGGTACTTTGGAACGATGTCTGTCTCTTTCATTTTTTGTTTCCTTAAAACGTCCATTATCCTCAATGGTCAACTCAGTACCTCTGTCTGCGAAATAGTCATGCTTAATACCCAGCAATTCATACGATTGTCCTCCCATATTTTCTCCAACATGACAAGTGGCACAGTTATATTTCTTGAACAAATCGTAGCCAGCCAGTTCATCTGCAGTCATAGCAGTTTCATCTCCTTTCAGGTATTTATCGAAACGAGAGTTAGGAGTAAGCAATGTTCTTTCAAATTCCTGAATAGCATCGGTAATATTCGCCTGATTAAAGCCGTCAGGATATACTTCCTTAAAAGCTTTCGAGAAGTCAGCATCTGCATTCAATTTTTCACAAATCTCATCAAACGAAGTACTTGCCATTTCCACAGGATTCAAAGGAGGACCAGCCGCCTGATCAGCCAAAGTTGCTGCACGTCCATCCCAAAACTGCACAAAATTATAATGTGCATTATATACCGAAGGAGCATTTACACCACCAAATTGTCCACCAACTCCTTCAGAATATTGCTTATTATCCACTCCTCCGGTATTCAGACCATGACAAGAAGAACAAGAAACCGTATTGTCTGAAGACAAACGTACATCATGGAAAAGCAAATTTCCTAATATAACCTTACGAACGTCGACAGCCACTGAATCCTGAATCGGGCGAATGGTTTCATTATTCCATTTCGCATCAGCAAGTAAATTCGGATAAAAAGCAGCACGCTGTTCTTTCGCCCAATTTAATGCCATCTGCTTTTCAGTATCACTCAGTGAAGCTCCCCAATGTATCAAATAATATTTGGCCATAGGCATAGACCCATCAAGAATTACTTTTTCCACCTTTGCCAAATCTACTTCACTGATTTTTTCCCTTTCTTCAGCGCTTCCATCATTGGAGCCATGTCAAAAGAACGATACGCCAACCGAATATCTTCCTTTACCAATTTACCGGCAAAAGGGAAGTTCGCATAAAACGGGAGTTGAGGATTTGCTGTATGACATGCCATACACCCACTGCTCTCAATGATTTCCGCCATCTGAGCATTACTGTCCAAACTGGTTGAAGGAGCCTTATTCACAATCCGGTATGTACCGAAAAGTACTACAGCCACCACCAACACTGACAGAATAATCTTAGAACTTTTCTTCATAATTTGTTAGTTAGAGTTAAACAACTTGGTCTATTTATCACTATTTTAATATTCAGGAACGGTTATATAAATGTATGCTTTGCTGGGCAGAAGGAAGATAATTCACACCATACCAGCACATTTGAAGAGAAAGAAAAGAAACAATCAGGACCCAATACAATGTACGTGGAGACGAACGTCGGAATAGCCGCAAATGTATATACAACAAATATCCCGCCCAGGTAAAAGCAGCCCAAGTTTCTTTGGGATCCCAACTCCAGTAATGCCCCCACGCAGCTTTTGCCCAAATAGCTCCGGTAAGCATACCGATAGTAAAAAAAGCAACCCCGGTATACACCAGGTTATCAGCAGCCTCCAGATAATTTTCCCGATGACGGTAAAGCCCCATACAAGAAAGAATAAAAGCACATCCCAATACGGAATAAGAAAACATATAGACTGTGACATGGGGTACAAACCAAAAGCTTTGCAAAGCAGGCATCAACGACTGGTCATGAATTTCAGGCTTCAAAATATTAAGTAAAACAAACACAGTTCCTACTATTGTAGAAAAAGCCAAAATCCAACGGTACTTCCACCGAAGATAAGTAAGCAGTCCAGACACTCCCATAAAAAAAGAATACCAAAGCCGTGTTTCTCCCATGGTACGTAGCGGAGGGCACTGTAAACTAATCCAGAAGCCAGCTATAAAAACGCTCAAAGTTATTGTGCCCAACACACTCAATATGACTGCCATACGACTTTTTACGTTGGAAAACAAAGCAAATCCAGCTCCCAATATCCATAAAGCCACAGCAACGATAGCAAACAAATAGAAATTATCCCAGGTTATCATTTCCAAAATCGGTTAACTTAAATAAACAGACAACTAATTTTGCTTTTCAGCAGAAGATGCATCACTTCTCTTCGGTCCTTCCAGAAACAAAAGAAATCCTCCCACCAGCATCATTATAATTCCGGCCAACATGACATATTTTAGCGGTTCACGCACTATTTGTACTACGCAATATGCTGGTTCAGGCGAATGCATATCATACGATGTAAGGTAATAATCCTCTCCCCAACCTGCACTATATGGATGGTTTACCTCCAAACGAATTACTTGTTCATCAACAATAATATCTGCAAAAAAATGCCGTGGAGTGCCATTAGCATAATGTTCGACTGCAAACTCTTTCAGTTGAAACGGTTTATCTAAAAAAACGGTTCTTCCCTGAGAAGTAAATGCTTCATTATTGGGCTTATCACGAAAAACAGGAAGACGCAATGTTTGTTCACTGGCACTTCCCACAAAACCGGCAAACAAAGCCAGCCATAATCCAGCATGATTCAGAATAAAACGCCAATGTTTTTTTCCAGACAGCAGATAACGACGAACGGTAATCATTCCCAAATGGGTAAGCAAACTAAAAAGTCCGGCTACAAATATCCAGGATGACATAAAATTATAACACCCCAACATTGCAAATGGCCCTTGTTTTCTGGTAGCATCTTCAGGCGACAACTGTGGAAATAAACCAATCACCAGACATCCGGCCAAAAACCAACCTAATGTCCATCGTGTAGCAGAGGAAGAAAGTAAAATACGGACTATAACCCAATTGCGCAATTCTTTATAGCCATACCATATCAGAACTATCCATAATAATGCTATTACAGCATTCAATGGAAAAGCAAAAAACTCAAATGAAAAATTTCCAAATATGCACTGTAATACTACCGATAGCAGAAACAGCAATGAAAATAATAGGCTAGTCGTTAAGTTCATTCATCTTTGGTTGGTGAAATAAACACAAAGATAATACATATTTGCTATTATTACATTTTTAATATAAAAAATAATACAGACTCTTTTAAATAAAATGCATCTGGCTCAAACCAATTAACATATATACTAAAACAAGAATCTCTCGGCTCTCTTTGAAGAAAGCATTTCTATCTATGATGGATTTCAAAAAGGCTGGTTAAGTTACCAACCCCTATCATTCTATATTTTCCAATTAATTGATTGGATTGCTCCTATAGGACTTATATTATTCATTTTTAATTTTAAAAAAAGACTCAGATAATGGACGAAGTAAAAACGCACTGGGACTCAATGAGAATTCCCCCAAAAATGAAATATCTAATGCCCATTCAACACAACCCAATACATCATCATCCTTGGGCGATAATTCGGCAGAATCAATTCTCACATTCTTCTCCTATGCAGTATTAGTTTTAGGACTTATAGGTTCTATCATTATTGGCATTGTTGTAGGTGATGACAATGAAGCATTAGGCTGGGGCTGTTTCTTCGGTGGAGTAGTTTCTGTAATCATTACTTGGGCTGTATGTATGGTGATTATTAACATTTCCAATAACATACGGCAAATAAAAAAACATCTTCAAGGAAGAATTTGACAGATAGGATTGAGCGCATCAACCGCCATACCAATTAACCAATAAACAAAGTTCATATGAACATCAAGCAATGCATCTATTTATTTGCCGCAATTGCATTTTCACTCTCATCTTGTAGCGATGACAGCGGCATGGAAAATGATTTTGAGCCTAAGACTCATCTCTAGAAAAAAGCAAAAATGAATATTATCTTCTTAAAAGTGAATATTGCCCTATTTGGAAACCCCTCTATCTTTGCAGTTGATTATGAAAGTATTGATATGAAACAACTAATATTCATTTTTACCGTTGCATGGGGTGCTGTAGCAGGCAGCCGTGCGCAAGAGGTGCTTACTTTGGATGATTGTCTTCGTTGGGGTATTGAAAATAACCTTTCTCTCCGGGGACAGCGCAATGAGATTCAAAAAAGCAAATATGCTATTTCTGAAAACCGTGCCAAGTTATTACCGCAAATTAATGGAGTGGCTAATTTTAACGACAACTTCGATCCTCCAGTGTCCGTAACAGACGGTTCTGCTTATGACAAACCTTATAATGTAACCCAGACGCTGCAGTATAATGCCGCAGCCGGATTGCAGCTTCAAATGCCACTCTATAATCAGACGGTTTATACCGCTCTTTCCATTTCGAAGGTATTGGATGAAATCAGCCGTCTGTCTTATGAAAAAGCGCGCGAGGACTTGATGATGCAGATTGCTAAGATGTACTATCTGGGACAGGCCACGGCCGAGCAGATAACGCTGGTTAAAGCCAATATTGCGCGTCTGGAGGAATTGCGTGACATTACGGTGGCTTTCTATGACAATGGCATGGCTATGGAGGTGGATGTGAAGCGTGTCAATATAAACCTGGAAAACTTGCAGGTACAGTATGACAATGCACAGGCCATGCTGGCTCAACAGCTGAATATGCTGAAATATGTGATGGATTATCCGGCAGAGAAAGATATAACGCTGGAACCGGTGAATGCTGAAACTATTGCTCCGATTGAATTGACCGGCTTGTCAGAAAATCTGTATGAGCTTCAGTTGCTTCAGTCGAAGAGCGACTTGGCAGAACGGCAGAAAAAGATGATTTCCCATGGATACATTCCTTCACTTACATTGACGGGCAACTGGATGTATACGGCTTATACGGATAAGCTTCATCATTGGTTTCATTCCGGCCCCTCCAATCATTGGTATCGTTCTTATGGTTTAGGCTTGGCACTGCGTGTCCCTATTTTTGATGGATTAGATAAGAGGTATAAAATTCGCAAGGCGAAAATTGATCTGGAGAATATTCGTTTGGCGCAAGAGAATACGCGGAAGAATCTGGAGACACAATATATCAACGCTACGAACGATTTGATGAATAACCAACGCAATTTCAAGAAACAAAAGGATAATTATCTTTTGGCCGAGGATGTCTATGAGGTAACATCTGACCGCTATCGGGAGGGTATTGCCTCCATGACAGAGGTTTTACAGGATGAAATGCGTATGAGTGAAGCGCAGAACAACTATATCAGTGCGCATTATAACTATCGTGTAACTCACCTTTCTTTGCTGAAGTTGACTGGACGTGTAGAAAGTCTGCTGAAGTAAGTTCTCAATTATTTTATTCATAGTCAATGATCAGATATCAATTTTAAACATATGGAAACAACAGATAAAAACAGTGCTGCAATGAGCACACATCACGAACAGGCTAAGAAATTGAGAAAATTGCGCACCCGCCAGCGTGTGGTAAGCCTGATTGGTATAGCTATTTTAGTTTGGGGGATTATTCAGGTTACTTTCTTGTTTCTGGATTATAAAAATACAGAATCCAGTAATGATGCTCAAATAGAGCAATATATCTCGCCGGTTAATCTGCGTGCTTCAGGTTATATCAAGAAAATCTATTTCACCGAACATCAGGAAGTGCACAAAGGTGATACGCTGTTGGTGCTGGATGACCGTGAATACAAGATCCGTGTGATGGAAACTGAGGCTGCCTTGAAGGATGCATTGGCCGGAGCTACTGTAATTGGCGCCACACTTCAGACGACACAAACCACAGCTTCGGTGTATGATGCTTCTATTTCTGAAATTGAAATTCGTCTGGCAAAATTGGAAAAAGACCGTCAGCGTTATGAAAATCTGGTGAAACGTAATGCTGCTACGCCCATACAGCTGGAGCAGATTGAAACTGAATATTCTGCTCTACAACGCAAACTGGAAGCTACGAAACGTCAGCGCAGTGCAGCCTTGTCCGGTGTGAATGAAGTTTCGCATCGTCGTGAAAATGTGGAAGCCGGTATTCAGCGTGCCACAGCGGCGTTGGAGATGGCCAAATTGAATCTGTCTTATACTGTAGTCGTGGCTCCGTGTGACGGTAAGCTGGGACGTCGGGCTTTAGAGGAAGGTCAATACATTACTGCCGGGCAGACCATTACATATATCTTGCCGGATACTCAGAAGTGGGTGATTGCCAATTACAAAGAGACTCAAGTGGAAAATCTGGCTATCGGTCAGGAAGTAAGGATAAAGGTGGATGCAGTAAGTAATAAAGAGTTTACGGGTAAGATTACTGCTATTTCCGGTGCAACTGGAGCCAAGTATTCTTTAGTTCCTACTGATAATTCTGCCGGTAATTTTGTAAAAATTCAACAGCGTATTCCGGTTCGCATTGATTTTATCAATCTTTCTGAAGAAGACAATGATCGCCTGGCTGCAGGTATGATGGTGGTTGTGAAAGCTAAACTCTGATGTTATGCCCTCTTATCCAAGAAATTATCCGTTCTACAATTGGGTGCCCAAGTGGTTGGGCATTCTGATATTGGTGTTGATGTTCATCCCCATTCTTACTGTGGGTGGTGTGTATTCTGTGAACAGTACTGAGATGATGAGCGGGCTGGGTATCATCTCAGAACATATCACTTTTACCAATTTTGCCACCTCCATCGGGATGGCTGCTTTTTGTCCGTTTTTATACCGGCTGGTGGTGATTCGAAGAGAAAAAATGATGTGTCTGGCCGGTTTTTCCATGATGTATGTGCTCAGCTATATTTGTGCCGAAACCGACAGTATCTTTTTGTTGGCTCTCTGTAGTGTGTTGATGGGCTTCCTTCGCATGGTACTGATGATGGTCAACCTGTTCACCTTAATCCTTTATGCAGGGCGCATTGAGGCCTATTTGAAAATTAAGCCGGGGCTGGAGCCGGTAGACGGTGAGGGCTGGGATAAGCTTGATATTGAACGAAGCATAGCGCAGCCTGGCATTTATCTGTTCTTTATGATATTAGGACAGCTGGGAACATCGCTGACTGCCTGGCTGGCTTATGAATATGAATGGCAGTATGTGTATTACTATATGATGGGGATGCTGTTGGTATGTATCCTGGTTATTTTCGTAACCATGCCATACCATCGCTTCCAGAACAAGCGTTTCCCCATTAATTTCCGTCAGTTTGGCAATGCTACCTTGTTCTGCATTCCGCTGGTGTGTTTTACATATGTCATGGTGTATGGAAAGGTGCTGGACTGGTGGGATGATCCTACTATCCGCATGGCCGCGATTACTGCAGTTCTTACGGGTGCTTTATTCTTTTATATGGAATCCACACACCGCAGTCCGTATTATCAGGTGGGCGTGCTGAAGTTGCGCACCATTCGTATGGGAGTATTGTTCTATTTTTTGCTAATGTTTCTCAATTCCAGCGCCATGTTTGTCAATGTGTTTGCCAGCATTGGCATGAAACTGGATAACTGGCAGAATGCTTCGCTGGGCAACTGGACCATGTTGGGCTATTTCATCGGGGGGATGATTACCATCTTTCTCAGCATGAAGAAGGTGCATTTCAAATATATCTTTGCAGGCGGATTTGTCATGTTGGGCTTGGCTGCTCTTTTTATGTATTTTGAGGTGCAGACGGATGGTCTGTATGAACGGATGAAATATCCGGTTATTATCCGTTCCACAGGCATGATGATGCTCTATTCGCTCATTCCCACTTATGCCACTCAGCGGATGCCTTATAAATTTCTGTCATCATGGATTTGTACCATGATTACCATCCGTATGGTCATTGCTCCCAGTTTGGGCGCGGCAGTATATACCAATGCCCTGCAGGAGCGTCAGCAGAACTATGTTACCCGTTATGCACAAGATATTGATTTGCTACATCCTGACGCTTCCGCTTCTTTTATGAGTACCGTACGTGGCATGAGTTATCAGGGAAAAAGTAAGGCTGAAGCAGTGAACATGGCAGCCATGTCCGTCAAGGGACGTGTTCAGGTACAGGCCACTTTGGTTGCAGTCAAGGAAATGGCAGGCTGGACACTCTATGCCTGTCTGGCATGTGCAATATTTGTGCTGGTTGTGCCTTATTCTAAGAGAAAATTAGTATCTTAGTCGCTTGAAAGTGCCTAATGCACACGGACAAGCATGTATGAAGACAGTTCAAGAACGTATTACATTATTAGGAAAGGCTTTGTTTAGGCGAGATGACATATGCAGTTCGGAAGGAAGTATTTCCTCCTTCCCAATTCTCTTTCACACCCCATTTTTGGTCAGTGGGGTGGGAATAGTGATTTGTATGCAAGGGTTTTTTACTTTTGCCCTGAATCGTTGTGTGATGCGAGCATCTGCCGGAGAAACCTTGTTTATTCCTGATGGAGCGGAGTTTCGGGTTATGGAAGAGTCTTCTGATTTGGATGTGCATTTCCTGCTGTATCAGGTTGAACCTATCCGTGATATTTTAGGGAATCAGGTCGTATCTATGTACCTTTATTCTCAGTTAGTGCCCAAACCTTGTTATGTTTGGCAGACTGGCGAAGAGGATGAGTTACTCCGTTATATGATGCAGCTTGATGCTACCCTTCTTCAAAATGATACTTTCCGTCAGTATGAGCAGAAACTGTTGCTGCTGGCACTGACCCATCGGCTCTGTTCGCTCTATAATCGTAAGTTGATGAACAATCAGAATGCGATGGGACATCGTAATGAGGTGTTCTTAAAGCTTATTTCGCTGATTGAACAGTATTATATGCAGGAACGTGGAGTGGAGTTTTATGCCGATAAATTATGTCTCTCACCTAAATACCTTTCTGTCATATGCAAATCAATATGCGGATATACAGTAAAGGATTTGGTGTCTAAGTCCATTATACGGAAGAGTATTTCTCTTTTAAAAAATACACAGAAAAACATACAAGAAATTGCAGATATGTTCAATTTTCCTAATGCCTCTTTTTTTGGAACTTTCTTCAAAAAGCAAATGGGCATGTCTCCTGGACAATATCGCAAGAACATCACTTTTTAATTCGCCTTCATTATGGCTAAGATCTGTATAAAAAAAGCAACTACTAAGTGCGAAATGGATGATTTCGTACGACTTCACCGCAAGTTATATGAAGTGACCCCAAAAAGTTGGACAAGTTAAACACTATCCCGTAATAGAAAG
>DXLM01000032.1 GCA_019414725.1 Bacteroides sp. | reverse complement strand
CAAGTGCCGCGGGGCTTTCTTTTTTGCATGAGGGCAGAAAAAACGCCGCCGGCTCCGGGAGTACGGCGGCGGAAACGTTTCAATGTACCAGGGTGTTCATACCTTCCACGATCCTGCCGCAGGAGAAGACGCACCTGATGCTGATGTCCTTGTCTATGATGAGGATGTCCGCATCCTTGCCCTTCTGGAGAGTGCCCTTCGACGAGTCGATGCCGATAAGCTTCGCCGGAGTTTCTGAAGCCATACGGACAGCATCCGCAAGAGGTATAGCAGCTTTTTTTACCATTGTCCGTACCAGTGTATCCATGGTTGCCAGACTGCCGACCAGTGAAGAATGGTCTGCTAATTTGCATACACCATTTTCGATAATATATCTGGGGTCATCAATAGGCTCACCATCGTATGCCGCATATTTTAAAGCATCGGTAACAAGGCAGGTTTGTTCGACACCTTTTAATTTATAGACGAGTTTCAATATTGTTGCTGGCAGATGAATACCATCTGCTATGACTTCCACACTCATTCCGTCTGTGAGGTATACACTTTCTACGGTACCTTCGTATTTGTACTCACGGCGTTTATGGAATCCGGGCATAGCATTATAGAAATGTGCGGCATGGGTGAATCCTGACTCAAAGGCTGCCTTTATTTCAGGGTATTCAGCTTCAGTATGTGTGATTGCTGCCATAATTCCTTTTGAACGCATATACTGACCGAATTCATGTCCTCCAGGTAATTCCGGGCTGATATCCCAACGTTTGATGCATTGAGTACTTTCTATGAGGGGGATATATTCATTGGGATTTGGATCTTTTAAAAACTCTTCCCATTGGCTTCCTGCCATTTTTTTATTAAGGTAAGGACCTTCGATGTGTAAGCCTTGAATGGTGCTTCCGGGTTCTTTCATTAGAGCTTCACAAGTTTTGACAGCCTGTTTGATATTCTCAAAACTGGTAGAAGATAGTGTAGGAAAAATAGATGTCGCTCCATGTTTCAAATGTGCCAGACTTGCTTTTTGAAAAGCTTCAGTGCTTCCCTCTGTAAAATCATATCCAGCTCCTCCGTGTGCGTGCATGCTTATAAAACCTGGAACGATGTACATGCCTTTAGCATCAATCACGGTTGCACCAATGACTGCAAGATCGCTGTTGGTTACTTCTAGTATTTTTCCGTCGCTGATAAGGACAGATCCGTCTTTTAGCCATCCTTGCGGAGTGAGGATATGTCCGTTTATGATTTGTGTCAACATAAATATCGATTATTTAAAATGTAATTAAAATAGTTTATTGGTTCCTTCTACC
This sequence comes from Bacteroides sp., assembly GCA_019414725.1. Taxonomy (GTDB): domain Bacteria; phylum Bacteroidota; class Bacteroidia; order Bacteroidales; family Bacteroidaceae; genus Phocaeicola. Next base: position 33,322 of record DXLM01000032.1, on the reverse strand, counting down.
AATTTACCCATTGCCCATACGGCACGTACATTTAAATCGCGGTCGAGAGCAATAATGTCTGCATCTTTTCCTTTTTCCAAAGTTCCTTTCCGGTCAAGTACTCCCATGATGCGTGCTGGAGTTTCAGATGCCATTCTTACTGCATCTTCCAGTGGTATTTCAGCTTTTTGTACCATTGTACGAATCAAACGGTCCATGGTAGCGATACTTCCTGCCAGTGCGGAGCGGTCGGCTAATTTGCATACACCGTCTTCGATGATAACACGTGGGTCGAAAGCTTCTTTGCTGTCACTTGCTGCACATGCTAATGCATCTGTTATCAATGCAGTCTTTTCTACACCTTTTATTTTATGGACTAAGCGGAGAATTGTAGGAGGAACATGAATACCGTCTGCTACAACTTCTACTGTCATATCATCCATCAGATAAATACTTTCTACTGTTCCTTCATACTTATATTCGCGGCGTTTATGGAATCCAGGCATTGCATTATAGAAATGAGTTGCGTGGGTATATCCTACTTGGAATGCGGTATAAATGTCTTCAAATTCTGCTTGTGTATGACCTACTGCAGCCAGAACTCCTTTAGAGGTGATATATTTACCAAACTGCATAGCTCCAGGAAGTTCGGGAGCTGCATCCCAACGTTTGATACAATGAGTTTCTTCCAGTAAGGGGATATATTCTTCCGGAGTTGGATCTTTTATATTTTCGGGCATTTGACCGCCGGCCATTTTCATGTTGAAATAATGTCCTTCCAAATGAAGTCCAAGAACAGGACTGTCTGGTTCACTCATTAATTTTTCTGTAGTTTCGGCTGCAGCACGAATCATTGGTATTGTTGAAGAAGATAGAGTGGGGTATATACTTGTTGTCCCATGCTGCATGTGAGCTTTGATTGCTGTACGAAAAGCCTCTTCGTTGCCTTCCATAAAATCACGTCCTCCTCCTCCATGTACATGGATTTCAACTCCTCCCGGTACAATGTACATTCCTTTTGCATCGATGAGTGTAGCACCTACAATTGCCAGGTCACAATTTGTTACTTCTAGTATTTTGTTGTCCCTGATCAAGACAGAACCGTCTTTTAACCACCCTTGAGGAGTTAAAATACGTGCGTTAATTATTTGAGTTAACATAGGAATAAGATTTTATTTCTTTTATATTTTCTGCAAATTTAATTAATTGTCCGATAGATAATATGTTTATTTATGATTATAGCAGTAATTATTTAAAAAAATATTTGTTTTCTGGTCAAAAAGGAGATTTATATGAATATAATACCCTTTATACGGAAAGGTTATAAATGCTTTTTTATTTGATAAATCTTTCCATTAGAAGATAAATGAAACGTTAAGTATTTATTTTTATGAATAAAAAAATAGAAAGACTAGATAAAATGAATTATTATTTGTATCTTTGTCGCCCGATTTATATAGTATTGCGAATTGGGAAAGCTTAGTACATACAAGGTAGAATTAAAGAATATGTCTGAAGACGTATGTCATTATGAATATGTCTTGGACAATGATTTTTTTATCAGCATTGATGCTCCGGAGATACAGAAAGGAAAGCTGCGAGTTGCATTGACGGTAAAGAAAAGCATGGGAGTTTTTGTCTTAAACTTTCATACAGAAGGTTTTGTCGTTGTCCCATGTGACCGTTGTTTGGATGATATGGAAATTCCTGTTGATATAGATGATGAGCTGAAGGTAAAGATGGGAGCAACTTTCTCTGATGAAAATGATATTGTAGTAGTACCTGAAGAAGATGGTTACATCAATGTTGCATGGTTTATCTATGAATTCATTGCGTTGAGCCTTCCGATGAAACATGTACATGCTCCGGGAAAATGCAATAAAGCAATGATGGGAGCTTTGAGCAAGCATTTGCGTTCGTCTGCAGACGATGAGGATTATATGGATGATGTTGAAGAAAATGATGCAGACCCCGATGTGGAACATGAAATCGATCCACGTTGGAAAGATTTGAAAAAAATATTAGATAATAATTAAATAAAGTTTTAGAAAAATGGCACATCCTAAAAGAAGACAATCAAAAACGAGAACTGCTAAGAGAAGAACTCACGATAAAGCAGTTGCTCCTACTTTGGCCATCTGCCCTAACTGCGGCGCATGGCATGTTTATCACACTGTATGTGGTGCTTGCGGTTATTACAGAGGTAAATTAGCTATCGAAAAAGAAGCTGCTCTTTAATAAACGCTTTGTTGAACACGTTTGTGTGATTCACTGAAAGAATAAAGCCGGAGAGCTTTCGGCTCTTCCGGCTGTTTTTTTATAGGAATATGCAAACTAAAATCTGAAATGATGGAAAAAATAAATGCTGTAATTACAGGAGTCGGTGGCTATGTACCTGACTATGTTTTGACCAATGAAGAACTGTCAAGAATGGTCGATACCAACGATGAGTGGATTATGACCCGTATCGGAGTAAAAGAAAGACGTATACTGAATGAAGAAGGATTAGGTACTTCTTATTTGGCACGTAAGGCTGCAAAACAATTAATGCAAAAAACAAATTCAGATCCTGATTCTATTGATTGCGTAATTGTTGCAACTACTACTCCTGACTATCATTTCCCTTCTACTGCCTCAATTTTGTGTGATAAATTGGGTTTGAAGAATGCGTATGCATTTGACTTGCAGGCTGCATGTAGCGGCTTTCTCTATGCTATGGAAACAGCTGCAAGTATGATTCAGTCTGGCAGACATAAAAAAATTATCATTGTTGGTGCTGATAAGATGTCATCAATGGTGAATTATTCAGATCGTGCTACATGTCCTATCTTTGGTGATGGCGCTGCTGCTTGCATGGTAGAAGCAACAACTGAAGATTATGGTATCATGGACTCAATATTGAGAACAGATGGCAAGGGATTGCCTTTCTTACATATGAAAGCGGGTGGTTCTGTATGTCCTCCTTCTTATTTTACTGTAGACAACAAGATGCATTATTTGTATCAGGAGGGTAGAACTGTATTTAAATATGCAGTTTCTAATATGTCGGATGTTACTGCTCAAATAGCTGAAAGAAACGGTTTGAATAAAGATAATATCAGCTGGATCGTCCCACATCAGGCGAATTTGCGTATTATTGATGCTGTTGCTTCTCGTTTAGAGGTTCCATTGGATAAAGTAATGATTAACATCCAACGTTATGGCAATACAAGTGCCGGAACATTGCCACTTTGTTTATGGGATTATGAAAAACAGTTGAAGAAAGGTGACAATATAATTTTCACTGCATTCGGAGCCGGATTTACTTGGGGTGCTGCGTATGTGAAGTGGGGTTATGATGGTAACAAGTAATGAACAATATTAATTAACACATACAAAAGAACGCATCCCAATACGGTGCGTTTTTTTGTATGTTACTAAAAAATAATTATGCACAAAGCCGGATTTGTAAATATTGTAGGTAATCCAAATGTCGGAAAATCTACATTGATGAACTTGTTGGTAGGAGAACGCATTTCTATTGCTACATTCAAGGCGCAGACAACTCGTCATCGTATTATGGGTATATTGAATACGGATGATATGCAGATTGTCTTCTCTGATACTCCAGGGGTTTTGAAGCCTAATTACAAACTTCAGGAGTCTATGTTGAACTTCTCTGAATCGGCATTGGTAGATGCAGATGTTTTGCTGTATGTGACTGATACGATAGAGAAGCCGGATAAGAATGCAGACTTTATGGAGAAGGTGCGTCGTGTTAAAGTTCCGGTTTTGCTGTTGATTAATAAAATTGATTTAACTAACCAGGAAGAACTGGTTAAGTTGGTTGAAGAATGGCATGAAATGTTGCCTGAAGCAGAAATTATACCTATCTCTGCAAAGGCAAAATTTAATGTCGATGTGGTGATGAAGCGTATTAAGGAGCTGATACCTGATTCTCCTCCTTATTTTGGCAAAGACCAGTTGACCGATAAGCCTGCTCGTTTCTTTGTAACTGAAATTATTCGTGAAAAGATTTTGTTATACTATGACAAAGAAATACCTTATGCGGTAGAGGTCGTAGTTGAACAGTTTAAAGAAGATGCCAAGAGTATTCATATTAATGCTGTTATTTATGTGGAGCGTGAATCTCAAAAAGGTATAATTATCGGACATCAGGGAAAAGCTTTGAAAAAAGTTGCTACCGAAGCACGTAAAACATTGGAACATTTTTTCCAAAAATCTATCTATCTGGAAACGTTTGTGAAAGTGGATAAAGATTGGAGAAGTTCTGACAAAGAGCTAAAGAATTTTGGTTATCAATTAGATTAACATTTCATCGGCTGTGACAGCCGTCAATCAATAAAAAAGTATGGGAAATTTAGTAGCAATCGTAGGACGTCCCAATGTGGGAAAGTCGACACTGTTTAATCGTCTGACTAAGACGCGTCAGGCAATTGTAAATGAACAGGCCGGAACAACCCGCGACCGCCAGTATGGTAAATCGGAATGGTTGGGAAAGGAGTTCTCAGTAGTAGATACTGGAGGCTGGGTAGTTAATTCGGAAGATATTTTTGAAGAAGAGATTCGTAAACAAGTCGTTTTGGCTATAGACGAAGCGGATGTTGTATTGTTTGTTGTCGATGTTACAAATGGAGTAACGGATTTGGATATGCAGGTAGCTTCTATTTTGCGTCGTGCCAAAACTCCGGTTATCGTTGTTGCCAATAAGACTGATAACAATGATTTGCAATATAATGCAGCTGAGTTTTACTCTTTGGGATTAGGAGATCCGTATTGTATTTCTGCTTTGAGTGGAAGTGGAACAGGTGACTTGCTGGATTTGATCGTAAGTAAATTTAAAAAGGAATCAGACGAAATTTTAGATGAAGATATTCCTCGTTTTGCTGTTGTCGGTCGTCCTAATGCTGGAAAATCTTCTATTGTAAATGCTTTTATCGGAGAAGAACGAAACATCGTAACTGAAATTGCGGGGACTACTCGTGACTCTATCTATACACGTTATGATAAGTTTGGTTTCGATTTTTACCTGGTCGACACAGCTGGTATTCGCAAAAAGAATAAAGTAAGTGAGGATTTGGAATATTATTCTGTGGTCCGTTCTATTCGTTCTATAGAGAATTCGGATGTGTGTATTCTGATGCTGGATGCAACGAGAGGTATAGAAGGACAGGATTTGAATATCTTTTCACTTATTCAGCGAAATCAGAAAGGACTTGTCGTTGTAGTGAATAAGTGGGATTTGGTAGAAGAAAAGACCGCAAAGGTGATGAAGAATTACGAGGAAGCTATTCGTAATCGTTTTGCACCGTTTACCGATTTCCCGATAATTTTTGCTTCTGCATTGACAAAACAAAGAATTTTTAAAGTGTTGGAAGCTGCAAAGGAAGTTTATCAGGCTCGTACAACTAGAATTCCGACAGCTCGTTTGAATGAGGAGTTACTTCCTATGATAGAGGCTTATCCACCTCCTTCAAATAAAGGTAAATATATTAAGATTAAATATATTACTCAGTTACCCAATACTCAGGTGCCTTCGTTTGTATTTTTTGCAAACTTACCTCAGTATGTGAAAGAACCATACAAGCGTTTTCTTGAAAATCAGATACGCGAACGTTGGAAACTTTCGGGTACTCCGATAAATATTTTTATCCGTCAGAAATAATTGGGTATTTCTGATGTTTGTGGAAAAATCTTCTTTCTGGTCATTAAAGACCTGAAAGAAGATTTTTTTGTTAAATATCATATTGATGTCTGTCGTTTTAAGAATATGAATAAAATTCTTGGCTCTGTAAAAAAAAGTGTATTTTTGTTATCTATCGCCGTGCTTTTTTAAAAGTTGGTAAAAATGACGTTGAATCTAATATTTTACTGTTATGAAAAACTACGTTTTGTTACTTGTTTGTATGCTATCAGCTATAGCTGCATCTGCTCAGTATTGTAGTATTCAGAAGGGACAGAAATTTTATTATGAAGTTCTTACTGGAAAAAAGAAAACTGAAACTTATACTTCAGTAGTGAATGTGGAAAAAGTAAATGATTCTACTTTTATAACTTTGGGTGATTTTGTGCCAAAGATGAATGAAAAGATGAAAGATACTCTGTTTTACCAGAAAGTAGCTTATGCAAATAATAATACACTGATTTATTTGCAGGATGGAGAGTCTATGAAGGATAATATTTGTGGTATGATGGCAGAAGCTTTAAATAAGAAAGACATGACCTCGGCCAAGGCAAAGTTTGATACAAACGGGAAAATCTGTTTGCTTTTAAATGAAAAGCGGCAGAAAGGAGAAAAGATTGAATCAGATGAAATGACTATCCGGATTAAGCCTGTGACGATGACTGTTTCAATGAAAGGGCAATATGAGGGTACAGAAACTATTTCTACACCAGCTGGTAAATTTGATTGCGTGAAGGTAACTTATTCAATGAAAGTAAAGTTTTTTATGTTTTCGGATGAAAGTCAGGTTACCGAATGGTATGCTAAAGGAGTAGGACTGGTAAAGCATGAAGAAAGCAGTCGAAAGTTGGGACAAAAGATGACAAAAACATTGACAAAAATAGAAAATTAGCCTTTCGTGTAAAGAAGACTAAAAAACGGATACTGTTTTTCTGATTATTACGAAACACAGTATCCGTTTTGTGAAAGGATGAAGAGTTATCGATTTTCTTTTTCTCCTTCAGTTTTCACCTTTTTAAGTAAGTCTGATGCAAAAATAAAGTCGTTCAGACGTTGGTTAGTCGCTGTAAAAACTTCATTCTTCGTACCTTCCCACTCTTTATGTCCTTGATAGATATATAATATGCTGTCACCGATTCCCAGTACCGAATTCATGTCATGAGTATTAATGACGGTAGTCATATTATACTCAGTTGTGATGTCATGAATTAATTCATCAATAACGAGTGAAGTCTTAGGGTCTAGACCAGAGTTAGGTTCGTCGCAGAATAAATATTGTGGCTGAAGAGCGATTGCCCGTGCTATGGCTACACGTTTCTGCATTCCACCACTTATTTCTCCTGGAAATTTATTTTTTGCATCTATCAGATTAACACGGTCTAAGCAAAATTCAGCGCGTTTAATACGCTCTCTGTAAGTCATATTAGAAAACATATCCAGCGGAAACATGACGTTTTCTAATACAGACAGAGAGTCGAATAATGCTGCACTTTGGAAGATCATACCCATCTCCCGACGTAAAGCTTTCTTTTCCTTTTTCCCCATGGTAATCAAGTTACGTCCATCGTACAATACTTCTCCATTTTCTGGAGTGAGAAGTCCTACCAGGCATTTCATGAGTACCGTTTTTCCTGAACCACTTTGTCCAATTATCAGGTTTGTTTTCCCGTTTTCAAAGGTAAAGTTGATGTCATTTAATACGGTACGATCTTCAAATGATTTATAGAGTGATTTAATTTGTATCATTGTTAGCTAAGTAATTGGGTAAGTATTAAATCGGAGAACAGGATCAGTACACTACTGCATACGACAGAATCGGTACTAGCCTTTCCTACTGCGATAGATCCTCCTTCTACAGTGTATCCGAAGTAAGCTGATACGCTGGCTATTATGAAGGCGAAAACAAGTGATTTGATAAAACTGCACCATACGTACCATTCTACGAAACTATATTGGAAGCCATATTCCAAATCGGTAGCATTAGTGATACCTGCAAACCACGCTGTACAGAAGGCTCCAATCACTCCGGCAAAAATACTAAAAGTTACGAGCAACGGAATCATTGTCATAAGTCCTAGAATTTTGGGAAGGATCAGATATGATGCCGAATTCACTCCCATAATATCGAGCGCATCAATTTGCTGAGTGACGCGCATGGTTCCTATTTCCGAGGCTATGTTTGAACCAACTTTACCTGCCAGAATAAGACACATGATGGAAGAAGAGAACTCTAGCAACAAGATTTCACGGGTAGTATATCCTACAACAAAACGTGGCATCCATGGACTTTCGATGTTTAGCTTAATTTGTATGCAGATAACAGCACCGATGAAAAACGAAATCAGCAATACGATACCAATTGAGTTGATACCTAACTGTGCCATTTCATTACGATATTGTTTGAGGTACATTCGGAAACGTTCCGGGCGGGCAAATACTCTTCCCATTAGCATGAGGTATTTACCCAAAGTAGTAATTGGTCTTACCATATTTGTTATTTGAGTCTAATTTTGTGCAAAAGTACTGTTTTTTAGCTATATTATAATAAAAGCAGAGATGAAAATGGGAGGAATTACCACAGAACCCAAGATTTTTACTACTTTTGCTGCGGTAATGAAAGGATTGATCCTTCATTCTTAAATCTTTATTAAACAACTTTATGGCAGAGCAGGAAAACCAACAGTATATTGCTGAAGAAACATTTGAACTTCCATCGGATGGACGTATGGTACTTCGTACTGAGAATCTGGTCAAAAAATATGGTAAGCGTACAGTCGTAAGCCATGTTTCCATTAATGTGAAACAGGGGGAAATTGTCGGACTGCTGGGACCGAATGGTGCTGGTAAGACAACTTCTTTTTATATGACTACAGGATTGATTGTTCCTAATGAGGGACATATCTATCTGAATAATCAGGATATTACTGATTATCCCGTATATAAGCGTGCCCAGAATGGTATCGGATATTTGGCACAGGAGGCTTCTGTTTTCCGTAAAATGAGTGTGGAAGATAACATTGCTTCGGTTCTGGAGCTTACAAAGACTTCGAAGGAATATCAAAAAGAAAAACTGGAAAGCTTGATTGCTGAATTCCGTTTGCAGAAGGTACGTAAAAACTTAGGTGACCAATTGTCGGGAGGTGAACGCCGCCGTACAGAAATTGCACGTTGTCTGGCTATCGACCCGAAGTTTATTATGCTTGACGAACCGTTTGCCGGTGTAGACCCTATTGCGGTCGAAGATATTCAGCATATTGTATGGAAGCTGAAAGATAAAAATATTGGTATATTGATTACTGACCACAATGTGCAGGAAACACTAAGTATCACAGACCGTGCCTATTTGTTGTTTGAAGGAAAAATACTTTTCCAGGGTACACCTGAAGAACTTGCTGAAAACAAGATTGTAAGAGAAAAGTATCTAAGTAACAGTTTTGTGTTACGCAGGAAAGATTTTCAACTTAATAGAGAAATACGTGAATAAGTGATAGTGTGAATGGTATACAGCAGGAAGCTTTTTTTAGAACTGGCTTCTTTGGTATGTATATATAAATGAAATCACAAAAGCTTACTTGCGTTTTTTATAAATTTTACTTAGACATTTTGGTTATTGCAAGATTAAACACTATTTTTGCAACCTCTTTGAATAAACTGGAATATAGTAATAATTAAATAAATAAGTCGGAAATGAATATTTCATTGCAAAACGTAGACAAGGTAAGCGCAGTGCTTACTGTTCAGATTGAAAAGGCTGACTATCAGGAAAAAGTAGAAAAATCGTTGAAAACTCTTCGTCAGAGAGTTAATATGCCCGGATTCCGTAAAGGAATGGTTCCTATGGCTTTGATTAAGAAGCAGTATGGTGCTTCTGTATTGGTAGAAGAAGTTGATAAGCTGATGCAGGAAAAAGTTGGCGAATATATTCGTGAAAATAATGTGAATATGCTGGGTACTCCTCTGCCAAAAGAAAATAATGTGAATTTTGAGGCAGATGAAAACTTTGAATTCTCATTTGATATTGCTTTGGCTCCTGAATTCAATGTTGAATTGTCTAACAATGATACTGTTGATTACTACGATATCAATGTAACTGATGAAATGGTAGATCAGCAGGTTAAGATGTACACTCAGCGTACTGCAAAATATGATAAAGTTGAGGAATATCAGGAAAATGATATGCTGAAAGGTTTGTTGGCTGAGCTGGATGAAAATGGCAACACAAAAGAAGGTGGTCTTCAGGTAGAAGGTGCTGTAATGATGCCTACTTATATGAAGAATGACGATCAGAAAGCTATCTTCAACGGTGCTAAGACAAATACAGTATTGGTATTCAATCCTGCAACTGCATTCGATAATAACGAAGCTGAATTAGCTTCTTTGCTGAAGATTAAGAAAGAAGAAGTTGCTAACTATAAAGGTAACTTCAGCTTCCAGATTGAAGAAATCACTCGTATGATTCCGGGTGACTTGAATCAGGAATTGTTCGATCAGGTTTTGGGTGAAGGAAAAGCTCACAGCGAAGAAGAATTCCGTGCACAGATTAAAGAAACAATTGCTAAGCAGTTCGAAGCTGATAGCGACTATAAGTTCTTGATCGACGTTCGCAACTATGTTGTAAATAAGATTGGTAAACTGGAATTTGCAGACGAACTGATGAAGCGCATCATGTTGGAAAACAACAAGGAAAAAGGTGAAGAGTTCGTTGCAGAACATTATGAAAAGAGCCTTGAAGAGCTGACATGGCACCTGATTAAAGAGAAATTGGTTGCTGCAAACAACATCAAGGTAGAACAAGCTGACATTACTAATATGGCTAAGGAAGCTACTCGTGCTCAGTTTGCTCAGTATGGTATGATTAATGTACCTGATGAATTGTTGGAAAACTATTCTAAGGAAATGTTGAAGAAACGTGAAAGTGTAGAAGCATTAGTCAACCGTGTTGTTGAAGCTAAATTGTCAGAAATACTGAAAGGTCAGGTTACATTGAATCATAAAGCTGTTTCAGCAGAAGAATTCAATAAAATGTTTCAGTAATTTCCCTGCAGTAAGCTAAGGCGAATTGCTAAAACTTGCTAAAAGAGGGGCTTTTGGTCTGGCTTTCGCCCGATTGAACAGCGGTTTTTGTACTTTTGTTCTATTGTGGGAAGAAGCCATCAAAAGCTTCTCTTTTGTTCTTTTTATTATTCACAATTAATAGATTAGACTAATGGACGATTTTAGAAAATATGCTACCAAGCATTTGGGCATGAGCAGTATGGTGCTTGATGATGTTATTAAGTCACAAGCTGGATATCTCAATCCTTATATCTTGGAAGAACGTCAATTGAATGTGACACAGCTTGATGTCTTTTCTCGTCTTATGATGGACCGTATTATATTTCTCGGTACTCAGATTGATGATTATACAGCCAATACATTGCAAGCTCAGCTCTTGTATCTGGATTCTGTTGACTCTGGAAAAGATATCTCTATTTATATAAATTCTCCTGGTGGTTCTGTTTATGCAGGACTGGGCATTTATGATACGATGCAGTTTATATCTAGCGATGTCGCTACTATTTGTACGGGTATGGCTGCTTCAATGGCAGCTGTGTTATTGGTTGCAGGAGCAGAAGGAAAGCGTTCTGCGTTGACTCATTCACGTGTAATGATCCATCAGCCGATGGGAGGAGCACAAGGACAGGCTTCTGATATTGAAATTACAGCTCGTGAAATCCAAAAGTTAAAGAAAGAGCTTTATACTATTATCTCAGATCACTCTCATACAGAATTTGACAAGGTATGGGCCGACTCTGACCGTGATTATTGGATGACGGCTCAAGAAGCAAAAGAGTATGGTATGATTGATGAGGTACTTTCTCGTAAGCCTGCATTATAAGTTTTTAATTTAAAACGATATAACTTTGGAAGATAAATCAACTAAAAAGAATAAACGGCGCTGTAGCTTTTGTGGACGTACGGAAGATGAAGTCGGTTTCTTGATAACAGGTGTTAATGGATGTATCTGTGACAGTTGTTCGGAACAGGCTCATGAGATTGTACAGGAAGCTATGCGTCAGAAAGGAAATAGTACAGACCTTAATCTGGCAGAACTTCCTAAACCCAAAGATATTAAAGATTTTCTTGACCAGTATGTTATCGGTCAGGATGATGCTAAACGTTACCTCTCTGTTGCTGTTTACAATCATTATAAACGTTTGTTGCAACCTTCGTCGAAAGATGATGTGGAAATCGAAAAATCTAACATCATTATGGTGGGAAGTACAGGTACGGGAAAAACATTATTGGCTCGTACTATTGCAAAGTTATTGCATGTTCCTTTTACCATAGTTGATGCTACAGTGTTGACTGAAGCCGGCTATGTAGGTGAAGATATAGAAAGTATTTTGACACGTCTGTTGCAGGTTGCCGATTATAATGTTGAGGAAGCTGAGCGCGGTATAGTATTTATCGATGAGATAGATAAAATAGCCCGTAAAGGAGATAATCCATCTATTACTCGTGATGTAAGTGGAGAAGGAGTGCAGCAAGGTTTGTTGAAACTTCTTGAGGGCTCTATCGTAAATGTTCCTCCTCAGGGAGGCCGTAAGCATCCAGAACAGAAACTGATTCCTGTCAATACAAAAAATATTTTATTTATTTGTGGAGGTGCTTTCGATGGCATTGAGCGTAAAATAGCCCAACGTTTGAATACGAATGTTGTAGGATATGGAGCTGCAAAAGAGAAGGTGAAAATAGACCGTGCAAATCTTATGCAATATATTGCTCCGCAGGATTTGAAGTCTTTTGGACTGATTCCTGAAATCATTGGACGTTTGCCTATTCTGACTTACTTGAATCCGCTGGACCGTACGGCATTGCGTAATATTCTGACAGAACCGAAGAATTCTATTATTAAACAATATATCAAATTGTTTGAGATGGACGGCGTGAAGCTAGAGTTTCAGCCAGAGGTCTTTGATTATATTGTAGATAAAGCTGTCGAATATAAATTGGGAGCTCGCGGTTTAAGATCGATAGTAGAAACAATTGTTATGGATGCAATGTTTGAAGTTCCATCGCATAAGGTAGAAACATTTGTCATAACATTGGATTATGCGAAAGAACAAATGAATAAAGCTAATTTGTCTCGTTTGCAAATGGCCTGAAAATTTTGGTAAGTGATGAGAAAATAAAGTTCTTCATTAAAATAATTTCTTTTTTATTTGTATAATATCAAAAGTTGTTTATAACTTTGTTACATACGTAAAGCGGGATTTACTCTTGAAGAATTAGAAAATCACTAAAATAAAAGGACAATGGCGGAAAAGATTAATTTAGCGGAACAGTTGAAGAAGTATTTTGGTTTCGATACATTTAAAGGAAATCAAGAAGCTATAATTAGCAACTTACTAGCCGGGAAGGATACTTTTGTTTTAATGCCTACCGGTGGTGGTAAGTCGTTGTGTTATCAGTTACCTTCTTTGTTAATGGAAGGGACGGCTATAGTTATATCTCCGCTCATTGCTCTTATGAAAAATCAGGTTGATGCTATGCGAAACTTCAGCGAAGAAGATGGAGTGGCGCATTTCATTAACTCATCGCTTACAAAATCGGCGATAGATCAGGTAAAGTCTGATATTCTGGCTGGGAAAACAAAATTATTATATGTTGCTCCCGAATCGCTGACAAAAGAAGAAAATGTAGATTTTCTGAAACATGTGAAGATCTCTTTTTATGCTATTGACGAAGCACATTGTATCTCTGAATGGGGACATGACTTCCGTCCGGAATATCGTCGCATCCGTCCTATTATCAATGAAATCGGTAAAGCACCGGTTATTGCTTTGACGGCGACGGCTACTCCTAAAGTGAAGATGGATATTCAGAAGAACTTGGGAATGGTAGGTGCGACGGAGTTTAAATCTTCATTTAATCGTCCTAACCTGTATTACGAAGTACGTCCTAAGACAAATAATGTGGATAAGGATATTATTCGCTTTATTAAACAGAACCCGGAAAAATCAGGCATTATTTATTGTCTGAGTCGTAAGAAGGTGGAAGAGTTGGCAGAAATCCTTCAGGCTAATGGTATTAAGGCTCGTCCGTATCATGCAGGTATGGATTCGGCTACTCGTAATGCCAATCAAGATGCTTTTCTGAAAGAGGATATTGAAGTGATTGTCGCAACAATCGCTTTTGGTATGGGAATCGATAAGCCAGATGTACGTTTCGTTATCCATTATGATATTCCGAAAAGCTTAGAGGGATATTATCAGGAAACAGGACGTGCAGGACGTGACGGTGGAGAGGGTATGTGTATCACTTTCTATTCGAATAAGGACTTGCAAAAGTTGGAAAAATTTATGCAAGGTAAACCTATTTCAGAACAAGAAATTGGAAAGCAATTGTTGTTGGAAACAGCTGCATATGCTGAGTCGTCATTATGTCGTAGAAAGATTTTATTGCATTATTTCGGAGAAGAATATACTGAAGATAATTGTGGTAATTGTGATAACTGTTTAAATCCGAAAAAACAAGTGGAGGCTCAGGATTCGTTGTGTGCAGTGATTGAAACAATCATTGCAGTAAAAGAAAACTTTAAACAAGATTATATAGTTGACATCCTTTTAGGAAAGGAAACGTCGGAAGTATTGGCGCATAAACATGAAGATCTGGAAGTCTTCGGCTCTGGTATGGGTGAGGATGAACGTCTTTGGAATGCTGTCATTCGTCAGGCTTTAATAGCTGGTTATTTGAGTAAAGACGTTGAAAATTATGGTTTACTGAAAGTTACTCCAGAAGGCCATAAGTTCTTGAAAAAGCCGAAATCATTTAAGATCGTAGAAGATGCTGATTTTGATGATGAAGATGTAGAAGAAGTTCCGATGAGAAGTGGTGCTTCATGTGCTGTTGATCCGGTTCTATTTTCTATGTTGAAAGATTTGCGTAAGAAAATGTCGAAAAAGCTCGACGTTCCTCCTTATGTAATTTTCCAGGATCCTTCATTGGAGGCTATGGCTACTATATATCCGGTAACATTAGAAGAATTGCAGATCATTCCGGGTGTAGGTGCGGGAAAAGCTAAACGTTATGGACAGGAATTCTGCGAGTTGATTAAAAAGCATTGCGAAGAAAATGAGATAGATCGTCCGGAAGACTTGCGTGTTCGTACTGTTGCTAATAAATCAAAACTGAAAGTTTCGATTATTCAGAGTATTGACCGTAAGGTTGCTTTAGATGATATAGCAGTAGCAAAAGGTATTGAGTTTAATGAATTGCTTGATGAAATAGAAGCTATTGTCTATTCAGGAACAAAATTGAATATCGACTACTTCTTGAATGATGTCATGGATGAAGATCATATGCTTGATATTTATGATTACTTCAAAGAGTCGACAACAGATAAGATAGATGACGCGATGGATGAATTAGGAGCTGATTATACCGAAGAAGAAATTCGTCTGGTTCGTATCAAATTTATCTCGGAAATGGCAAATTAATAGTAGCTCATTTTAATTTTAACCGTGGCAGTAAGCAATCAGTAAGTTTACTGCCACGGTTCGTTATTTTTATTTCGTCCTTTTCAGAAAGCGTTCTGTAAGTCGGCGACGAACAGGCTCGTCGTATAATTTCAGAGAGGCATATGCCAAGGCAATTGCTCCTACTAAAACAAGTATCATATAAGGAATTCCTTCCGTGATTGTTGCATTGTTATTACATACCCAGGCGGTATAAATATATATCAGAGGGTAGTGAGTGATATAAATGGGGTATGAAATATCTCCTAAAAATTTGCAAATACGGCTGGAGTATTTGCCTGTTACTTTACCACCAGCTCCCATGGAAACAATTATAGGGAATATGAAGATGATACAGAATGATTCATAGAGTCCGTTCATCCAATAATGCTCTTCACCTCCTAGACGGGGAATTGATAATATGACGATAATAATCAGAGCACAATACCAAAAGGCTCTTTTCTTAATTCGTATCAACCATCCAAGTCGGGATAAGAGCAATCCTCCAAAAAAAGGATACATTAATCGTACAAAGCCTACATATTGTTGTTCCCAGTTTAGTGCCCATCCACCTACCATATCACCCATTGGGGCTGTCAGGCTGCGATATACTGTAAAGCAAGCTGCAATAACGACTAAAACAGTAAGAGCTATTTTGTTGAAACGACGTATGAAGAGGGCATAGAGAATATTGGCTATATATTCATAATACAACGACCATGCTGGACCATTCAATGGATGCATTTCTGTCCATCCTCGTACATCCCATTTCAAAGGAAGTGGAAGTAATGTACATCCCAGTAACATAATTAACAATAATGCCCCTACTGATGTATGTTCTATCTGTGGAAAGCAAGATGATTGCTGGAAATAGAAAAGTGCAGCTCCTACGATGCTTCCCATGATGACCATAGGGTGCAGGCGGATGATGCGTCGTTTAAAGAATGTTCCTAATGTCATTTTATCCCATCGGTCATCATAGGCATAGCCTATTACAAATCCCGAAAGCATAAAGAAAAAATCAACAGCAAGGTATCCATGATTGATAATTTGTATCAAGTGATTCCCTAGTGAGTGAGTTTCAAATAAATGAAAGATAATGACCATAATGGCAGCTACTCCTCGAAGCCCGTCAAGAATTTCGTAATGAGGCTTCGATGCAAGATAAGTGGTTTGCGTGTTCATAGTTATTTTTTACTGCGTTATAAAAGATTTTTATTCAACAGCGGACAAAGATAGGCAACTTCTAGCAAATAATATAGACAATAAGTTGCTAAAATAATCTTTTTATTCTGTCATCTGCTTAGACGAAAAAGAACAGTATGGCGTTGCGGATTATTGTTTTGTCGGATTGTGTCTGTTGATAGGTTCTTGGACTTTGGTATAAATTGTAAGGCGTTTTATGTAATTCTGTTTCTTATTTTTAAGCGTTGTTCCAGAGTTATCAGGGTATGGTTGTAAATAAAAAAAGATGTTAATCCTACTTTCTGATTTGAATAAAATTTGTATATTTGCACGCAATAAAATCTAAAGCATAAAGCCCTATGTCATTTATTGCAGATAAAGTTGTAATGGACGGATTGACTTACGATGACGTATTGTTAATCCCGGCCTATTCTGAGGTATTACCTAAAGCTGTCGAACTCACGACAAAGTTTTCACGTAACATTGAATTAAAAATTCCGTTTGTAACTGCTGCTATGGATACAGTTACCGAAGCACAAATGGCTATTGCCATTGCTCGTGAAGGAGGTATCGGTGTTATTCATAAGAATATGTCTATAGAAGAGCAGGCTCGTCAGGTAGCTATTGTGAAGCGTGCCGAAAATGGTATGATTTACGATCCTGTAACTATCAAGAGAGGCTCTACTGTAAAAGACGCTCTTGACTTGATGGCAGAATACAAAATCGGTGGTATTCCTGTTGTAGATGATGAAAACTATCTGGTAGGTATTGTTACAAACCGTGACCTTCGTTTTGAAAAAGATATGACAAAGCGTATCGATGAAGTAATGACGAAGGAAAACATTGTTACTACTGAGCCTGGAACGGATATGGAAACTGCTTCCAGAATTCTGCAAGAAAATAAAATTGAAAAGCTGCCTGTAGTTGGTAAAGACGGTAAGTTGGTTGGCTTGATTACTTATAAAGACATTACAAAGGCAAAGGACAAACCAATGGCTTGCAAAGACTCTAAAGGACGTTTACGTGTTGCAGCCGGTGTTGGTGTTACTGCCGATACTTTGCAACGTATGGAAGCATTGGTGAATGCTGGTGCAGATGCCATTGTTATCGATACTGCACATGGACATTCGTTGTCTGTTATCGAAAAATTAAAAGAAGCAAAGAAAGCTTTCCCGAATATTGATATTGTTGTAGGAAACATTGCTACTGGCGAAGCAGCCAAGATGTTGGTTGAGGCTGGAGCAGATGCTGTGAAGGTTGGTATCGGTCCGGGTTCTATCTGTACTACACGTGTAGTAGCTGGGGTAGGAGTTCCGCAGTTGACTGCTGTATATGATGTTGCAAAAGCATTGGAAGGTACTGGAGTTCCTTTGATCGCTGATGGTGGCTTGCGTTATTCTGGTGATGTTGTTAAGGCATTGGCTGCCGGAGGTTACAGTGTAATGATTGGTTCACTCGTTGCAGGAACAGAAGAATCACCGGGTGATACAATTATTTTCAACGGACGTAAGTTTAAATCATACCGTGGTATGGGATCATTGGAAGCAATGGAAAATGGTTCAAAGGACCGTTATTTCCAGGCTGGAACTAATGACGTGAAGAAATTAGTGCCAGAAGGTATTGCTGCCCGTGTACCTTATAAAGGAACCTTGTATGAAGTTATATACCAGTTGGTAGGCGGATTGCGTGCAGGTATGGGATATTGTGGTGCTCATAATATTACAGAATTGCATAATGCTAAGTTTACCCGTATTACAAATGCTGGTGTACTGGAGAGCCATCCGCACGATGTTGCTATTACCAGTGAGGCTCCTAACTATAGCCGTCCTCAGTAAGACTGGATGATTCTATCATTATAGAATATTTATCACCACAGACTTCATTTATTGTCAGGTTAACGTTTATTGTGTTTGCCGGCTGATGAAGTCTGTGGTGAATTTTGTATTATTGCATTCGTTTTTGTACTCAACTGTTACTTAAAATGATAAAACTCATAAGACAACTTCTTTGGCTTTCGTGGCTTTTCATACCTTGTTTTTCGTTTGCGGCCGAGCGGTCTGATATCTTATTGCGTATCGGTGGACAAACCGTAGCCAAACAGGAGTTTGAATTTTATTGTAAACATAGTCTTGCCGGAAAATGCCAGACAGAATCGGTGAATGAAGCTTTCGATGATTTTCTTTTCCGAAAGCTGAAAGCTGCTGATATGCGTCAGTCTGGTTGCGATACGTTACCTGCTTTCAGGCAGTACTGTAAGGTGATGAGAGGTGAACTACTGAAGAATGTACTGTTAGATAAAGAACAGGAAGAACGTATTTGCCGTGATTTATACCGACAGAGTGTGGAGAGACTCTCAAAAAGCGGTTGGGTCAAAATAGAACAGATAACTATTTTGTTGTCACAACATGCGCCTAAGGCTGATGAGCGTGCGGCTCGTAACCGTATGGATTCGATTTATGCGAAGTTGAAGAGCGGGGCAGATTTTACTTCTTTTTCATGTCAGCCGGAGGGAGGAACATGGATTCCAGTAGTGGAACTTCTTCAGGAGTTTGCCGACCATTTGGCTTCTCTTTCAAAAAATGAATTTTCTGAACCTTTTTTTTCACCGTTAGGTGTCCATATTATCAGGCTTACCGATACAAAGCCTTGTATCAGTTATGAAGAGGCACGTCCTTATCTGTTGGCTTATATGGAACGCTTAGGAGCGGATCATCCTGCCTTGAAGCACGATTTATTTACACAGTGGAGAGAAGGAGCGTTGCATAACGATGCTATACGTTTGTGTATGACAGATGCAGAAGATAAGCTGCTGGCTTCTTTTTGGGATAAATTGCATAGCTCGTCTTTACCTCGGGAGGCTACGCCACAGGAATTGGAACAGTTCTTTCTTCAAAATAAAAAACATTATACATGGGAGTTTCCACATTTCAGAGGGGCTGTGATTCAGTGTGCCAATAAAAAAACAGCTTCTCGCATAAAGAAATACTTGAAGAAACAGCCATTCGCTCAGTGGGAAGAAAGTTTCCGTAATCTAGTAAAAGCAGATTCTACGATGAATGCGACAATGGAAGTCGGACTCTTCCAAATTGGAAAAAATGCCTATGTCGACAAGCTGGCTTTTAAGTGTGGAAGTTTGCCGAAAGAGAAAAAATATCCTTATATCTGTGTCTTTGGAAAAAAACTGAAGAAAGGTCCCGAAGAGTATTCGGATGTTCGTGAAGAAGTGGAGATTGACTATCGAAGAGAGCAGGAAAGAGGTCTGCTTACTTCGTTAATGCAACATTTTGGGGTAGAAATAGAGCAAGACGTTTTAAAAACAGTTAATTGTTGCGGAAGTAATTAATTAATACTGTATCTTCGTTCACTGATTCAGAGTAATAAGGCTAATAATGGGTAAATTCAGTATCTTCGTTGTAGGACTGATGACTTTCGCAGGATGCAGTCAGGCGGTAGACCATAAAGGAAAGACTCCTTTGGTGGAAGTCGGTCATGAGTTCTTGTACAAGGAAGATTTGCAGGCGGCCATGCCTGTCGGTATGCGAGGACAGGATAGTGCTCGGTTTGCTGAAGAATATATTCATAATTGGATAAAGGATGTGCTTTTGTATAAGAAAGCAGAAGGTAACATTCCCGATAACGTGAAAGTAGATGAACTGGTTGCTTCTTACAGAAAAGCACTGATAATGCATACTTATCAGGAAGAGCTGGTTAATCAAAAGCTGGGAAATGAAATTTCGGATGCTGAAATAGAGCAGTATTATAACCAGAATACAGGAATGTTTTCTGCCAATCAGCCTTACGTGCAGGGACTGTTTATGAAAGTGCCAATCAGTGCACAGCATTTGAATAATGTACGTGCCTGGTATAAGAAAAACACTCAGGATGCTATCGACAAACTGGAAAAATTCAGTATAGGAAATGCTGTGAGTTATGATTATTTTTATGATCGCTGGATTCCTGTTTCCGAAATTGCAGCCAAAATACCGTTGAAAGCCATTGATACGGATGCCAATTATTTGAATCGTAATCGCAATGTAGAAGTGCGCGATACGGCTTATTGTTATTTCCTTCATGTAGAAAACTTTCTGCCTGCCGGACAACAGTTGCCATTAGAATATGCAAAGAGTGAAATAAAAGAAATACTAATTAATCTGAAGCGTGTGGAGTTTATCAATCGTATGAAGGATGATTTATATAAGGAAGCTTCAGACGATAAAGACATAATTTATTATTAGAATCCGAACAATGAATAAGTTTAAGTTTATTAAGTTTTATGCATGCATGCTTTTGTTGCTTGCCGGTGTTTCGGTTTATGCACAGAACAATGTGATAGACGAGGTAGTCTGGGTAGTAGGCGATGAGGCCATTTTAAAGTCGGATGTGGAAAACGAACGATTGAATGCTCAGTATGAAAACCGTCATTTCGATGGCGACCCATATTGCGTGATACCCGAAGAGCTTGCCATACAGAAACTATATTTGCATCAGGCAGAAATAGATAGTGTGATGGTTTCCGATCAAGAAGTGATTCAAGAGGTAGAGCAGCGTATAGCATGGCTGGCCGACCAGATTGGATCGAAAGAAAAAATGGAGGAATATTATAACAAATCGTATACTCAGATCCGCGAGATGTTGCGCGAAAATGTAAAAAGTCAGAAGACGGTAGTACAGATGCAGCAGAAAATTGTCGGTGATATTAAGCTGACTCCTGCTGAAGTGCGTAACTATTTCAGCAAGTTGCCCCAAGACAGTATTCCGTTTATTCCTACTCAGGTAGAGGTACAGATTATTACTCAGGAACCTAAAATTTCAGAAGAAGAAATAGAACGTGTAAAATCACAGTTGCGTGAATATGCCGACCGTGTGAACAAGGGAGAAACCTCATTTTCTACATTGGCACGTTTTTATTCAGAAGACCCTGGTACTGCACGTCGTGGAGGAGAAGGTGGATTTACCGGACGTGGCGAATTGGTGCCGGAGTTTGCGAATGTGGTCTTTAACTTGACTGATACAAAGAAAGTATCGAAGGTGTTCGAAACAGAATTTGGTTATCACATTGCTCAGTTGATAGAAAAGCGAGGTGACCGCGTAAACTATCGCCATATTTTGTTACGTCCGAAGGTAGACCAGAAAGATATTGATGCTGCGCTGGCACGTCTGGATTCTATTGCAGATGATATCCGTAAAAATAAATTTACTTTTGATGATGCTGCAACATGGATTTCTCAAGATAAGGATACACGTAATAACCATGGATTGCTGGCCAATCCGCAGAGCAGCACTTCACGTTTCGAAATGCAGCAGTTGGCCGGCTTGATTTCACAGGATGTGGCAAAGGTGGTAGAGAATATGCAGATTGGTGAAATCTCGAAACCTTTTACTATGATCAATTCTAAAGGAAAACAAGTCTGTGCAATCGTAAAACTGAAAAATCGTATTGACGGACATAAGGCTACTATAACTGAAGACTATCAGCGCCTGAAGGCTATGGTAACTGCCAAACGGAGTGAAGAAAAGCTTCAGAAATGGATCGTTGAAAAACAGAAGAATACTTATGTACGTATTAATCCTGACTGGAGAAACTGTGATTTCAAATATCCGGGATGGATTAAGAATTGATACTTACATTCATATATGCAGAAACAGAAAAGTAAAAGAAATATATTTGGCGGGCATAGGATGCTTTTAGCAGGTATCCTATGCCTGTTCGGCTTTTGTTTGCTGGCACAAAAACCTGTACAGAGTCGTGTGAAGAAGACTTCGGAAGATACGACTAAAGTACGAAAGAGAGAGGCCACTCCTCAAAAACAGCCGGCGAAAAGTAAAGTTTATCTGATACATTCCGATTTGTTGCGTAAGGATTCCCGAAATCCGGATGCTCAGGTTGTGGTGGGAAATGTTGTTTTCCGTCACGACAGTGTGTATATGTATTGCGACAGTGCTTATTATTACGATAAGATCAGTTCGTTTGAGGCATTCAGCAATGTGAAGATGAATCAGGGAGATACGCTTTTCTTGTATGGCGACCGCTTGTATTACGATGGTAATACACAGATAGCTGAAGTACGTATGAATGTGCGTATGGAGAATCGTAATACGACCTTGCTGACAGATAGCTTGAATTATGACCGTGTATATAATCTGGGATATTTCTTCGACGGAGGAACCTTGATGGATGAGCAAAATGTGCTGACTTCGGAGTGGGGAGAGTATAATCCCGGTACTAAGCAGTCTGTCTTCAATTATAATGTGAAACTGGTAAACCCTCAGTTTACACTGACTTCTGATACACTGGAATATAATACGGCAAGTAAGGTGGCAAATATTGTCGGTCCTTCGGATATTCTGAGTGACAATAACCATATCTACTCAGAACGTGGTACTTACAATA
Source organism: Bacteroides sp. (assembly GCA_019414725.1). Lineage (GTDB taxonomy): Bacteria > Bacteroidota > Bacteroidia > Bacteroidales > Bacteroidaceae > Phocaeicola. The sequence continues at coordinate 10,584 of DXLM01000032.1, read as the reverse complement.
CGATGACGGGAAAAGCATATCTGCTGGATCGTTCAGTTCTTACAAACGAGGGAAAACAACTGACGGGTGACTCTTTGTTTTATGACCGTAACGAAGGATTGGGTGAAGCATTCCGTAATATGGTACTGACCGATACCATTAACAAGAATATGATGACGGGAGAATACGGCTTTTATAATGAAAAAAGAGGATATGCGTTTGCTACCGATAAGGCCGTTGCCATCGACTATTCTCAGGGAGATAGTTTGTTCTTGCATGGAGATACACTGCTGATGGAAACTTTCCATCTGGATACTGACTCAATGTTCCGCGAAATGCGTGCTTTCCATAAAGTTCGTTTTTACCGTACCGATGTACAAGGAGTGGCCGATTCATTGGTCTTCTCGTCAAAAGACAGTTGTCTGACAATGTATCGTGATCCGATTTTATGGAATGAAAGTCAGCAGCTGGTAGGAGAGAAAATATGTATTTATATGAATGACAGTACTATCGACTGGGCACATATCATCAATCAGGCTTTATCTGTAGAACAGTTGGATACGACGAAATACAATCAGGTAACAGGTAAGGAAATGAAGGCATATTTCCGTGACCGCCAGATGTACAAAACAGAAGTGATCGGATCGGTACGTGTGGTTTATTATCCGATGGATTCGGACAGTACGCTGATTGGTATGAATGTATCCGAAACAAGTAAGCTGGATATCTATCTGGAGAATCAGAAACTGGAGAAAATGGTGATGAGTCCGAAATCGAACGGTACACTTTATCCTATCACTCAGATTCCTTCGGGAACTGATAAGTTGCAGAATTTTGTATGGTTCGACTATATACGTCCGCTGAACAAGGAAGATATATTCAACTGGAGAAGCAAGAAAGTGGAAGACCAGTTGAAGAAGAACGTACGTGGACCGGTAGAATTGCCAAACCAGCATTTATTTGAAACCAAAAAGGAGTAGCGCTATGGGAATGTTTACGATGAGAAAACCGCGTGCATATCACCATGAGTATATTTACGTGGACGAACGAAAAGAAAAATTGCAGAAGATAGAGGAAAACGCAAAGCGTGACCTGGGTATGCTTCCCCCTAAGGAATTTTCTCCCGAAGATATACGGGGTAAGTTTATCGAAGGTACAACTTATCTGAAACGCCGTAAAGAAAGCGGACGTAAGCCTTTGAGTTATGCTACCATATTTGTGGCAATAGCTGTACTTGCATATATTTTGCACTATTTGGTGACTGGAGAATTTACTTTTTAAACTTTTCATGTTATGAGCGATGTAATCCGTTTGTTGCCCGATTCCGTAGCCAACCAGATTGCGGCGGGCGAAGTGATACAGCGCCCGGCTTCTGTGGTAAAGGAGTTGGTTGAAAATGCCATCGACGCCGGAGCACATCACATAGACGTTTTGATAACTGATGCAGGCAAGACTTGTATTCAGGTGATAGACGATGGAAAGGGTATGTCGGAAACAGATGCACGTCTGGCTTTTGAGCGTCATGCTACGTCAAAAATACGTCAGGCAGCCGATTTGTTTGCTCTTCATACCATGGGATTTCGTGGAGAGGCGCTTGCTTCTATCGCAGCAGTAGCTCAGGTTGAACTTCGTACCTGTCAGGAAGGAGAGCAACTGGGTACTCGTATTTGCATTTCTGGTTCCAAAGTAGAGAGCCAGGAAGCGGTGGCATGTCCGCACGGAAGTAATTTTTCAGTTAAAAACCTTTTCTTCAATATTCCAGCCCGCCGTAAGTTCCTGAAATCCAATCAGACAGAACTGAGCAATATCCTTACGGAATTTGAACGTATTGCTTTAGTCAATCCTGAAGTATCGTTTACACTTCATCATAATGATACGGAGATGTTAAACCTTCCGGCTATTCAGTTACGCCAGCGTATTATGGGAGTATTCGGGAAGAAGCTGAATCAGGATTTGCTGTCGCTTGATATCGAAACCAGCATGGTGAAGATACATGGATTTATCGGAAAGCCAGAAACGGCACGTAAGAAAGGAGCCCGTCAGTTCTTTTTTGTCAACGGCCGATACATGCGCCATCCTTATTTCCATAAGGCGGTAGTCGATGCTTATGAAAACCTTATTCCTGTAGGGGAACAAGTTTCTTATTTCATTTATTTTGATGTCGATCCGGCAAATATTGATGTAAATATTCATCCTACAAAAACTGAAATAAAATTTGAGAACGAGCAGCCCATCTGGCAGATCCTGTCGGCGGCAGTAAAGGAAACCCTAGGTCGGTTTAATGCAGTTCCTTCTATTGATTTTGATACGGAAGGTATGCCTGATATTCCGGCTTTCGATGCTGCTCCGGTTTCGGGGGTTCGTCCTCCTTCTACATCGTACGATCCGTCGTATAATCCGTTTAATGTTTCATCGGTTCCTCCTTCACAATATTCACCTTCTTCTTATCAGAAGCAGCATGTAGAATGGGAGCCTCTGTTTCAAGGACTGGAGAAAAAGGGTTCATCTTCGTGGGATATGCCTGCTTCTCCTATACCTGATGAAACTTGGAGTGAACCTGAACAACAGCCGGAACCAACGCTGTATGATGAACATGCTGAGGGAGCGATAGCCGAAAAGTCGGCGCAACACTATCAGTATAAGGGAAGCTATATTCTGACATCTGTCAAATCCGGGCTGATGATCATTGATCAGCAGCGTGCGCATATCCGTATCTTGTACGATCAGTACATGAATCAGATCGCAAATCGGAGAAACGTATCACAGCGTATGCTGTTTCCTGATATGGTACATTTTTCTCCGGCAGAAATACCTGTATTGGAGGAGATTATGGATGACTTGACAGCATTGGGCTTTGAACTTAGTAACCTTGGGGGAGGTTCGTATGCTATTAATGGAATTCCGGCTGGTATTGAAGGACTGAATCCGGAAACACTGGTAACAAATATGGTACAGACGGCAATCGAGAAAGGTTGTAAAGTAAAGGAAGAAGTACAAAGTATGCTGGCTCTGTCACTGGCAAAAGCTGCGGCTATCGTGCCGGGACAGGTATTGACAAATGAAGAAATGAATAATTTGGTAGATGAGCTTTTTGCTGTTTCTACACCTAACTATACGCCTGATGGTAAAGTGGTACTTTCTGTATTGAAAGAAGATGATCTGGAGAAACTTTTCAAATAACCTGATGTTTTTGAAAAACTTCAGGATGTTTTAGATAAAACTTGCGCATGTTTTTTATAAAATATGCGCAAGTTTTTTTATTGCTTTATTTTAAAGTGAAAATCAGACGATTATCCTGACTTAACGCTTCGTCGAACGTAAAGCCTTCCCATTCGAAACTTTTCAGTGATTCTATATCTTCTATGCGGTTTTTCAGAATGAAACGGGTCATTTCTCCTCTGCACATTTTAGCATAAATAACTACTGTCGTAGGTTTGCCGTTCTTGTATACCATGAACTCCGGTGTTACAACTTCTACAGCTCGAGTAACCTCTTTCCATTGGAACAAATCCTTCATTTCGGCGCTTGCCAGATTTATCAGGAGATTTCCCTGTTTTTTTATTTCGGTTATGAAATATTCTGTCAGCAAAGGTCGCCAGTATTCGAACATCGTGATATCTCCGTGTTCGGGCATGCGTACGTCACCTTCCAGCCTGTAATTCTTGATCAAATCCAGTGGTCGTAATAATCCATAGAGAAAAGATGTGATAAACAGATGCTGCTGCGCATACTTCCAGTCTTCTTCTGTGAAATCTTTTGGATTGAGGCGTTTGAATACAATCCCTGTATAAGCCAGCAGTGCCGGAAGCGAAGGAGCATCGGGAGATAAAAAGTCATGATAGCGGAGCACGTTTTCGGCTGCCAGCTTATTGTTTATGCGCAGTAAGCGGGTCAGCTCTTCGGTACTGAACTGTGCCATGTGCATGGCATTTTCGTGAGCTTCTTTTTCGAAATAAGGAACAGTAGTATAGGGAACCTGCTGGCGGCTGCGTGCAGTCATTGTCTTGGCACACGAAATATAAATCATCATAAGCTGTTGCTGTTTTTGTTAAATCTCATTACAAAGATACATTTCTGCAAGGGTTTTTGTTCGGAAAAGACATATATTTGTTGACGATAGATAGGATCGTTTTATTTAATTCTGATAATATATGATGAAATCGTTGAAAATCGGTAGCCTGATAATGGCTCTGATGCTGTTTTTTGTGGGAGCTCATGCTCAAAATAGTGTGGAAAAGGTAAAGATAGGCGATACAATGCCTCAGTTTACATTAAACTCGGATGTATACGGACAAGTGACTCCTTCCGATCTGAAAGGGAAGGTGGTGCTGGTCAGTCTGTTTGCTACTTGGTGCGGACCGTGCCAGAAAGAGCTTGCAGAAGTGCAAAGCACGCTTTATCCGAAATATAAAGACAATGAGAATTTCCGTTTGTTGGTAATTGGACGTGAACATACAGATGCAGACCTGACCAAATACAATGCGCGTAAAAAGTTTACTTTCCCGCTTTATCCTGATCCGAAACGTGAAGTATTCTCGCTGTTTGCCGACCAGAGTATTCCCCGCGCTTATCTGTTTGGTAAGGATGGTAAACTGATTTATACTTCTACCGGGTATACTCCGGAAGAGTTTCAGAAACTGATGGATACTATCGAAGAAGCTTTGAAATAATTTATTTGTCAAGATGCCATGAATGAGATAGAGAAAATGCGTAGCGGCCTGCTTGCCGATTTCAGTGCTCCCGAAGTGCAAGACAGCTTCCGTCATTGTAAAAAACTGTTGGCTAAGTTCCGTACCATGTCGACTTACGATGATGATTATCGTACGGTTTTGGAGGATTTGATACCGGGTATTCCTGAAACATCTGTCATTATGCCTCCTTTCCATTGCGACCATGGGCATGGAATACGGCTGGGCGAACATGTATTTGTGAATGCTGGATGTACTTTTCTGGACGGGGCTTATATTACGATAGGTGACTATACTCTGATTGCCCCTAACGTACAAATATACACTCCGCATCATCCTATCGATTATCGTGAGCGTCGTGCTTCGAAAGAGTATTCATATCCGGTTACGATTGGTAAGGATTGCTGGATAGGTGGAGGAGCCATAATTCTTCCAGGAGTAACTATCGGAGACCGCTGTATCATCGGGGCTGGCAGTGTGGTGACAAAGGATGTTCCATCTGATAGCTTAGCGGTAGGTAATCCGGCAACAGTGAAGAGGAGATTGGATAGCAAAGAATAATAGTACAATCAATAAAAACAGCCATATCATCACTCAATGGAATTATGAGTCTGATATGGCTGTTTTTTATTTGTCAGTTATAGTGTATATAACTTTTCAGAGCATATTCAATGGCTGCACAACTTAATTTTATTTGTATTCTTGCCAGCTCTTTATCTGGATATCTTCCTGCTTCATCTGGCAGAAGGCTTCGATGAATGCCTTAGCAAGACGTGCATTGGTCATCAACGGAATATTGTGGTCTATTGCACCACGACGGATACGATAACCGTTTGTCAGCTCACGTTTAGAGTGATTTTTCGGAATGTTGACTATCAGGTCAAACTTATGTTCGGCTATCATTTTCATTACGTTGTTTTCTGCATGCGGACGTTCATCCGGCCAGAATACCGGTGTGGTAGGGATTCCGTGTGAATTGAGGAATGTTGCAGTTCCCGCTGTAGCATAAATGTGATAACCGTTTTTGCTTAACATATGGCTTGCATCCAGTAAATCTACTTTCGATTTGGTTGCTCCCGAAGACAACAGGATAGATTGTTTTGGAATCTTGTATCCGGTTGCTATCAGAGAATTGAGCAATGCTTCGTTGAAATCGTCACCCAAGCATCCAACTTCTCCGGTAGACGACATGTCTACTCCCAGTACAGGGTCGGCATTTTGCAAGCGTGCGAATGAGAATTGAGAAGCCTTAACTCCGATGCGGTCGATATCGAATGCCGATTTGTCCGGACGGGTATACGGTGCATCCAGCATGATACGGGTAGCAGTCTCGATGAAGTTGCGTTTCAGAACCTTGGATACAAACGGGAAGCTACGAGATGCACGCAGGTTACACTCGATTACTTTCACTTCGTTCTTACGTGCCAGGAACTGAATGTTGAATGGTCCGGATATATTAAGTTCTTGGGCAATACGACGGCTTATCTTTTTGATTTGTCGTGCCGTAGAGAAATAGATCTGCTGGGCAGGGAATACAAGTGTAGCGTCACCAGAATGTACACCGGCATATTCGATGTGTTCAGAAATGGCGTATTCTACTACTTCACCGTTTTGTGCAACTGCATCGAATTCGATTTCTTTGGTTTCCTGCATGAACTGTGAAACAACTACAGGATATTCTTTCGATACTTCACTTGCCATTTGCAAGAAACGAGTCAGTTCTTCTTCGTCATAACATACATTCATGGCAGCTCCACTCAGTACGTACGATGGACGAACCAATACCGGATAACCGACTTTTGCAACAAATGTCTTAACATCGTCCAGGCTTGTCAATTCCTGCCATGCAGGTTGGTCAATACCCAGCTGGTCGAGCATAGCGGAGAACTTGTTACGGTTTTCAGCACGGTCGATGGAAATCGGAGAAGTTCCCAGGATAGGAACAGACTGGCGATAAAGCTTCATGGCAAGGTTGTTCGGAATTTGTCCTCCTACAGATACAATAACACCACGAGGCTGTTCCAGATCTATTACATCGAGTACACGTTCGAACGAAAGTTCATCGAAGTATAGACGGTCGCACATATCGTAGTCGGTAGAAACTGTTTCCGGATTATAGTTGATCATGATGGACTTATATCCCAGCTTGCGTGCTGTCTGGATAGCATTGACCGAACACCAGTCGAATTCTACAGATGAACCGATGCGGTAAGCACCAGAACCAAGTACTACAACTGACTTTTCATTCTTGTAATAGTTTACATCATATCCGTCTGCTCCATACGTCATATAGAGGTAGTTTGTCAGTTCCGGATGTTCGGATGCAACAGTATTGATGCGTTTCACGGCAGGCAGGATACCTAGTTTCTTACGATATGCACGTACGGCAAGGTTTTCTTTTTCCATGTTGCCGCTGGTAGGTTTCAATACGAAACGTGCGATCTGGAAGTCAGAGAATCCCAGCACTTTTGCTTCTTTCAAGACTTCTGCTGGAAGTTCTTCCAATGAATTGTATGATTGCAGTTTAACTTTGTAATCAACAATGTTTTTTAATTTACCGATGAACCAAGGATCTATTTTGGTCAGGTCGTAAATACGCTGGATATCATATCCTTCTTCCAAAGCCTGAGCAATGGCGAAGATTCTCAAATCGGTCGGGTTGGCAAGTTCGTCGTCCAGATTGTCGAAACGTGTGTGGTCGTTGCCTACAAAGCCATGCATGCCTTGTCCGATCATGCGAAGTCCTTTCTGGATGATTTCTTCGAATGAGCGTCCGATTGACATGATTTCACCTACAGATTTCATGCTGGAGCCGATGCGGCGTGATACACCGACAAATTTGGTTAAATCCCAACGTGGAATCTTGCAGATTAAATAATCGAGTGAAGGAGCTACGTACGCTGAGTTCGGAGTACCCATTTCACCGATTTCGTCGAGTGTATATCCCAATGCTATTTTGGCTGCGACGAATGCCAGCGGATATCCTGTAGCTTTTGATGCCAAAGCAGAAGAACGGCTGAGACGGGCATTTACTTCAATTACACGGTAGTCGTTTGTATCGGCATTGAAAGCATATTGGATGTTACATTCTCCAACAATTCCCAGGTGTCGGATACATTGCTTAGACAAATCCTGCAACATAGTTACTTGCTCTTGAGTCAGTGAACAAGTAGGAGCGACTACGATAGATTCGCCTGTATGAATACCCAGCGGGTCGAAGTTTTCCATGCTTGCAACTGTAAAGCAGTGGTCGTTTGCATCGCGGATTACTTCAAATTCTATCTCTTTCCATCCCTTCAGTGATTCTTCTACCAATATTTGTGGAGAGAATGTGAAAGCACTTTCTGCTAATTCAATAAATTTAGTTTCGTCCGGGCAAATACCGCTACCCAGTCCGCCCAATGCGTATGCCGAACGGATCATAACCGGATAACCGATTCTGCGTGCTGCAGCCAGCGCATCTTCCATATTTTCTACGGCCTGGCTGACTGGAGTTTTCATTTCTATTTCATCCAGTTTTTTGACGAACAAATCACGGTCTTCGGTATACATGATAGCTTCTACCGATGTTCCCAGTACCTGTACGCCATATTCTTTCAATACTCCTGTCTGGTATAATTCTGTACCGCAGTTCAAGGCTGTTTGACCTCCAAAAGCAAGCAGAATACCGTCGGGACGTTCTTTTTTGATGATTTCAGTTACAAAGTAGGGAGTAACCGGTAGAAAATATACTTGGTCGGCAATGCCTTCCGAAGTTTGGATAGTAGCAATATTAGGATTTACTAATACAGAGCTGATGCCTTCTTCACGCAAGGCTTTCAATGCCTGCGAGCCTGAATAGTCGAATTCTCCGGCTTGGCCGATTTTAAGTGCGCCTGATCCGAGTACCAGGACTTTCTTTAATTCTTTCTTCATGGTGTTTATTAATAGATTTATTGGTTGTTCTCTCAATATCTTATATATGCAAAGAAACAATTAATTTTGAAGAAAACAAAGGATTTGCTTATCTTTGCTGCTAATTAATAATTATCAAAAATTTAATAATGAAAAAGGAGAAAATTATACTTACCGGCGACCGTCCTACCGGGAAACTGCATATCGGACATTATGTAGGTTCATTACGTCGTCGTGTGGAACTTCAGAATTCGGGACTCTACGATAAAATATTTGTTTTCGAAGCTGACGGACAGGCTTTGACTGATAATATTGATAATCCGGAAAAAGTACGTCAGAATGTAATCGAAGTGGCTTTGGATTATCTTGCTGCGGGACTTGATCCGGCTAAGTCGACTATTTTTATTCAGTCGCAAATTCCGGAACTTTATGAATTGAGTTTCTATTTTATGGATTTGGTGACTGTTTCTCGATTGCAGCGTAATCCTACAGTAAAGACTGAAATTCAGATGCGTAATTTTGAAACAAGCATTCCGGTAGGTTTCTTTACTTATCCTATCAGTCAGGCTGCTGATATTGCTGCTTTCAAGGCTACTACAGTGCCTGTTGGTGAAGATCAGGAACCGATGATTGAACAAACAAGAGAAATCGTTCGTCGATTCAATCATATTTACGGAGAAACATTGGTTGAACCGGAAATTCTTCTGCCGGATAATGCTGCTTGTATGCGTTTGCCGGGAACGGATGGTAAGGCTAAGATGAGTAAATCATTAGGAAACTGCATTTATCTTTCAGATTCGGCCGATGAAGTAGAAAAGAAGGTAAAAAGTATGTATACAGATCCTACTCATATTAAAGTTAGCGATCCGGGAAAACTCGAAGGAAACTGCGTATTTACTTATCTGGATGCTTTTTGCCGTCCTGAACATTTTGAACGTTACCTGCCCGATTATCCGAACTTGGATGAACTGAAAGCTCATTACACTCGTGGAGGCCTGGGAGATATGAAGGTGAAGAAGTTCCTGGCTGCTATTATGCAGGAAGAACTGACTCCGATACGCGAACGTCGTAAAATGTTTGAGAAAGATATTCCGGCTGTCTATGATATGTTGAAAAAAGGATGTGAAGTTGCTCGTGAAACTGCTGCTCAGACAATGGATGAAGTCCGCCGTGCTATGAAAATCAATTATTTTGATGATGCTGCTTTAATTGAAGAGCAGGCAAAACGCTTTGGACAGGAATAAAAATCCGGTTATATTTATAAATCAGAAATCGCCATTCAGCATTGTATATATTTAAGGTATACATGCTGGATGGCGATTTTTATTATGTACTTTTCGAACAAAATGAATATTTTTTCTGTTTTTATTCTATCTATATATCTATTTGTTTATCTTAATTATATCGCTTATGAAAAAATTTACATTAATCTGCACGTTTATGTTTCTGTTTTTGGGCGTTGGACTGGCTCAAGAGTCTTCTTACCAGTTGTCTAGCCATATCTTGGATATAACTCAGGGAAAACCGGCTCCTAATGTGAAGATCAGCCTGTACAAGCAGCATACAGATGGAAAATGGTTGATGGTGGAGGAGAAACTGACTGATGAAAATGGTCGTGTAAAAGATTTCCTGAAAGAAGATGGTACGGAACATGATGGAATATATAAATTGGTTTATCACGTAAAGCTATATTTTGACTTGTTGGGTCAGGAAACATTTTACCCTTTTATTGAAGTTGTTTTTGAGTTGAAAGGAAGAACTCACTATCATGTGCCTATAACTTTGTCGACTTATGGTTACTCAACTTATAGAGGAAACTGACCTGAAAAGGGGGATAGATAGAGGTTTGAAGCTTTGAAATAATACTGTTTTGTGTACTTTATGGCAGTTTTAGTGAAAAAAATGAGGCAAATATTTGCATATTCAAAATAAAGCCGTACCTTTGCAACCGCAATTGAGAACGAGATCTCGGGCGTTTAGCTCAGCTGGTTCAGAGCATCTGCCTTACAAGCAGAGGGTCGGC
>DXLM01000031.1 GCA_019414725.1 Bacteroides sp. | reverse complement strand
ACAAACTTACAACTGAATCCTGTTTCCATTTACACAAAATTTTGGACAGTGTCATTTTTTTAGAAAAGAACACGACGTTTTTCTTTACATACATAGAAGAAGATAAACGAAGAAGCTATCTCAAAATAAAAACAGAGATAAGTTTACTTACAATCGATAAGCCACAACATAAAAATCTCCTACTTTTAGTCCTATAATTGTAATAAATAAGGGCTAAAGCAGGAGTTTTTTGTTACAAAGTTTCAATCTATAAGATTTTTACTTTTGTATTTCTATTTTGAGACAGCCTCTCTGTTTATTATATTAATTTACTCTTTCACGTAGTCTTTTAATGCATCAGTAACGACAAGCACCCGGTCTTCTCCCCTCATATACGGTGCATCATATTGAAAATCAGCAACCTTATTCTCAAATTTACCGATATACGTCATACTTCCATTCTGTGGATTGAACCACCAAGCTTTCTTTTTTTCACCACTGATTTTGGTCAAGTCTATCTGCATGGGACGTGCACTGTAGTTATACACCAGCAGATAGTCATTGCCTCGTGTGGCAATTGCCCGATCGTAACGTTCGCCATTAGTTCCAGCTATCACACTCTGGTCTGGAATACGTTCAAAGAAAGGGAAACGAAGCATCAGCTCCTTTAAATATTTCATTTGGTTAAAACCTTTGTCCTTCAATGCTTCCTGCCATGTTTCCTGGGCTCCATATGCTGGTGCATATCCTTCACGATAAAACTGCATAATAGAATTATTTCCATAAGTATGTCCGAAAGAACCAGCAAAAACCGACCAATATGCATAACGTCGTACATCATCTGCTGTCCAGCGACATTCTTTCGGATTGTGCAGTCCGTGCGGAATCCCTTCATAACTGGGTTCAGCATCCAGCACCGGCTTCAAGGGCTTCTTGGAAAGGCTTGCTTCCACATAGCGCCAGTTGTCTTCTGCTACATTACTATCGGCCAGATTATCTCCATCACCTTTGGTTTGCCCGTAACGGCGATGTCCACTCTGGAACATATTAAAGTCGAGCCAGTCGGCATCATTGAACCAGGTTGCAGACATGGTTCTACCAAATGGGTGGAAAGTCATCAAATGGTTCTTATCGATGGAACGAATTGTACGTGCCAGGGTTTCCCAAACTTCTGTTTTCACATCGCCTCGTGTATCTCCTCCGATTATCCACACTATATTCGGATTGTCCTTATATCTTTCGGCAAGGAAGGTTCCGTATGCTTTCGCTTCTTCTACATCCATCTGCCCACTTCTTACCAGTCCTCCCCAGATACATACCATACCTATATATATACCTTTGCTTTCAGCCGTACGGATGATATAATCCATATGGTCCCAATAACCATATACTCCTTTTTTATCAATATGGCTGAAATCGAATCCGTCCGTCATGGAATACTGTCCATAGACATTCATAGAGGGAACTCCATTTAATGTCTGCACCTGTACTACATTAAATCCGGCACGGCTACAGTTGTCCGGATAAAAAGCCACCTCCTCACGGTTCAGTCGTTGTGGCATCAGCCATCCGGTATCTCCCAGCCAGAAAAACGGCTGTCCATTCTGATGTTTCAGGTAACGCCCTTCGGCAGACACCTCCAACTTGCCGTTTTTCCACGGCAACTGTGCATTCATAGTTGATGCTACGGCAAGACAAGATAATACAATTCCTGCCAGTTTTGTCAAATATTTCATTTTGCTGCAATTAAAAAATTATACATTTAAGATTAAAACAAATAATCCATGCAAATATACATGATGGTTTTCAATAATGTACCGTTACTTCCTGATTGGTATCTATCCAAAGACGATATTTTCCCTCAGCGACTTTCTGAAACTCTCCTACAGATGCCTTGGGTAGCTTCTTGGCTGCAACATACAGATAACCTTTACCTTTGTCGGCTTTCAGGCGAATCGTCTTGCGGTCCATATAAACGGTTATTTCTCCTCCCGGGACAGGGACACTGCCTTTCATCCATTTCAATCCGCCTAATGCGGGAGTCACTGCATATTCTTCATATCCAGGTTTTACCGGCTTCACTCCTAAATAATATTTTCCTAACAAATATATAGGACTGGCTCCCCATGCGTGGCAAAGACTCTTTCCATACGGACGCCCATACATGGCAAGATGTTCCGCTCCTTTCTCATCCGGATTATATTTTTCCCAAAATGATGTTGCTCCTTCTTTTAACATACCTCCCCAGTAAGCCAGCATTTCTTCCATAACTTGCTCTTGCTCGCCCATGGCACAGAGAGCTTCCAGTTCGTAAAAACGCATATACGGAGTTGTAATTTTCAGGATACTATCATTCAGCAACACACTTTGCTTGATAAGTTGCTGCTTTTCTTCTGAAAGATAATCATAAAATACAGCAAACATATTGGCATAACGTGTCACACTAGTACTCTGCTTTCCTCCAATCCGATTGTGCACCAAGGCCTTTGCATCCTCACTCCAGAATGCAGGTTCCAGTTTCTTTCGTAAAGAAGAGGACAGTTTTTCATACCCCCTGGCATCTTGCATCTCACCGGCAAGGCGAGCACAGAGCACCATCGTTTCCAAACTCTTGCAGAAAAGTACTTGCTCGAATGCCAACTGTCCTTTTTTGTCGAGATAACCATCTGCCCAGTCAACAAATACCCAGTCGCCTGTCATGCCCTGCACCATGCCATCACTGTCAGTCCGTCCCAATACATACTCCATAAGCGATTTCATCCGCGGATACAGTTGCTTGACAAACTTCTCATCTCCCGTATACATATAATAGTCGTACACACTCAGGAACCAGTAAAAAGTATAATCCATGATGGTGTTAATATGAGAAGTTACCGGATCCTTTCCTCTCAGTTGCCAGATGGTACGCTTTACAGTCTCCGAATCAAAGAACAGATAATAGTTCATCAGATAACTTTGAATAGCGTCTCCACTCCACACCCAGCGATCACGTTTGATACCATCAATGAAAAATTCCCGAGTGGTAAGATGCATCGTATAAGCACCTATCTCCCAAATTCTATTTAACAGATCATTGTCACACTGAAAACTTCCACGGTAGGTTTCAGGCATATATTCGTATTGCATCGAAACTTTTCCAACAGAAATCTGTTCATCGCATACCACATATACATAACGGAAAGCCTTACTGCTCTCCATCATATAACAATCATTTGTCAGAGGATGAACAGTACGCAGCGCAAGATCGGTCACTTTTCCATCCTGGACAGACAAGATATCCATAGTTTCACAACGCTCGGTGTCCAAAGCTTCTTCTTTACTTTCACCATAATAAATCAATACCTTTCCTTCTCCTCGCATTTCTGAAAAATCAAGATATCCGAAAGTTTCCCGACCAAAATCATAAAGAATACCATTCTCTACAGAAATTGAAGAAACAGCCAGCAAAGGTTTGCAGGGTAAACGAAACAAAGACGGACGGCTTGTTTTCGAATTAAAATTCCAGCTTCCAGCATCCATATAAACAGTAGCCGAAGTATCACTTGCTTTTCCGCTTTCATCTATCCATTCTTTATCTTCGTAAGTAACCTTCCAACTGGCATCACTTTTTATCGTCCACCCGTCGACATAAAGAGCCGGAGGAGTAAGCTGGTTCCATACCTTAATATTAATTTTGTGCTTTCCCGCTGGAATAATCAGTTTATCAGGCATGCCAAACTGTAATTTGCCATCCAACTTAACATTGTACCGTCCTTCCACACTCAGCTGTATCGTTTCAGCTTCAGGCAAATCGACTTCTTTACTGAATTCAACAACGACATAATGACTATCCGTTTTCCAGAAAGGAGGGAAAAAAGCTCCTCTTTCCGTACGACGGTTATTCATCTGGTTACCCAGCCAAATCTCATAATCCCCCGGATACCAAATCCAAGTCTGTGCTCCTAATGAAGCACACATACCAACCGAAGCCAGCAAGGTTACAAATTTATTTTTCATTTTGTGTGTTTTATTATTTAATTATTTTGTCAGAATTCTGTCACAACTGGACGACCTTCCATCCAAGCAATCATATTCAAGACCAGGAAATTCCAATTTTGAAATCCTCTATTCAGAACAGGCTCTCCATTATCGGGCAGATAATATTCATGCAACGCCCCGAAGCGCTCAAAGTCACGTCCCAGTAAAAGTATTGTTTTTTCAGCAACTTCTCGGGCTTCCTTTTCATAGCCATATTGCAGCAACCCTCTGAAAACAAGATAATTTACATTAATCCATATAGGTCCTGCCCATGAAGACGGATTACCACTCGCTCGCACATTATACATTTTTTCCAACGGGGAAAGCGTACGAATACCTGCAAGAGCATTAAAAGAAGTTGTATCACAAAAATGTATCTGTACCATTTGCCGGGCTTGTTCCGGCGTTGCTACTTGAGCCCACATTGCCATAAAACCACTCCATACACTAAATCGCTGGATCAAGCAGTCGTATGTTCTGGGCTGTCCCACATGCAAGTATAAATCTCCCGGGTACAATCCTTCGATATCCGGTTTTTCTACTAGAAGAAGATTTAAGTCTACACTATAATAAAAACGGTCTCGTTCATCCCAACAGTGCTTACGTATATTGGTTTTCAGTGTTTCAGCTTCTTTCTCAAAAAAGATTGAAATATCTGTCAAGTTCAGACAGTCGGCCAAATAAGCCATCGCTTGAAGTTCCTTATACATCAAACAATTCAGAAAGATAGAGCCAGAACTACCGTGGGGACGATAAAAGGTACTTGGATCATTGTCTACTCCGATAGCCTCATCCGTTTCCCAATAAATCAATCCAGTTGCTTTATGCCTGTGAAAATTAAGATACTTAGCTACAAAAGCCTGTAAAGTATAAAAGTCCTCCCGCAACCACTCTGCATCTCCACCCATATTTTTGACGATAAAGGCAGCATGCTGGGCAAGTGTCGGCTTATGCATATTGGTCTTCCACGGATTTCTTCTCTTCAACATTTCTTCACGACTTGGAGCATTCCGTTCTATCCAGATAGGAATCCACCCATCCATTCCTCCGTAACTCAACGAATTTAATACACATCCCTGTTCATAAGCCAAAGCTTCCTTTTTATCAGCTTCAGTTCCTTTGTCTGATAAAATCTGACGCAAGGCCACATCACTGAGCCACGAGTCCCAATCCCATAACATATCCAAATACTGACTACTTCCCGGAGCCAGAAAAGGAAAATGTAAAGAACCTCCTGCCTGACGATACATGCCCTTCATCTCCTTATATATATGTTTCTTGCAAATCTCTCTGTATTTTTCAATATTCACAGCGTTTCGCTCCGGCAGCTGAGCCTGACATATACCTCCTATTACAATATTTAATACCAATAGCAATATTGTCTTTTTCATAGCAATAAAATTAGGTTTATAACTAAATTAAAATAAACAAAAGCAGATAATCTAAAAGAAAACTCCAATCAAACAAAATTTATTGAATCATAGAAGCAAAAATAATTATTCAAAACAATAAACAAAAGAAAACAAAATAATAAAAACATTTATTAACAACAAATGTCTACATTATAGACAATATATTTCTTTTGACAACTCAAATCATTTATCATATTCATAGCTTGTCAAGTATATCAAATAACTTAGTCTTAAAGTCAAAAAGAGCATTTTTTTCGTTTTATAAAATTCTACATTTGCATCAGATAAAATTCAAAACAACAAACCTGAATTGTAACTATGGTAAAATGCTTTTTTGCAGTCGATCTGGGAGCAACCAGCGGACGCACGATATTAGGATATTTTACTCCTCAAGGACTGATTACGGAAGAAATTAACCGTTTTCCCAATCACCTTATAGAAACAGGAGGACATTTTTACTGGGATATTTATGAACTTTACCGGAATATTATAGAAGGTCTGAAAATTGCCGGAAATAAAAAAGATACAGAAATTATTTCTATCGGTATCGATACGTGGGGAGTAGACTTTGTATGTATTGGAAAAGATGGTGGTATATTGCGACAACCATATGCATACCGTGACCCTCAGACAGAGGGAGCTCCCGAAAAATATTTTAAACGAGTACCACGTAATGAAGTTTATGAACTGACAGGCATCCAAGTTATGAACTTCAACTCTTTATTTCAGCTTGATACCTTACGAAGAAACAATGACAGTGCACTGGCACATGCCGACAAAATATTATTCATGCCAGATGCACTCAGCTACATGCTAACCGGAGAAATGGTTACTGAATATACGATAGCCTCAACCGCGCAACTCGTTAATGCACATACCCGGAAACTTGACTCGCAAATACTCAAAAGCATCGGATTAAATGAGAAACACTTCGGACGCTTTGTCTATCCTGGAGAAATTATTGGAAGCCTAACTCCTGAGTTACAACAACTCACAGGACTTAGTGCTATTCCTGTAGTAGCAGTTGCAGGCCACGACACAGCTTCTGCCGTTGCTGCTGTACCGGCAGCAAACAAGAATTTTGCTTATTTAAGCAGCGGTACTTGGTCGTTGATGGGAGTAGAAACTCAAACTCCGGTTATCAATGCCGAAACAGAAGCCTTGAATTTTACCAATGAAGGAGGAGTAGAAGGAACTATCCGCCTATTGAAAAATATTTGTGGCATGTGGCTGCTGGAGCGGTGCCGCATAAACTGGGGAGATACTTCATACCCCGACCTGATTGCTGAAGCTGAAGCAAGTGAACCATTCCGAAACTTAATCTGTCCGGACGATAAAGTCTTTGACAATCCGACAAACATGGAAGAAACCATAAAAAAATATTGCAAAGACCATAATCAACCAGCCATTGAAACACGCGGACAACTGGTTCGCTGTATATTCGAAAGCCTTGCATTACGTTACCGGCAAGTATTGGAAAACCTGCAACGACTCTCTCCTAATCCGATAGAAGTTCTCCACGTTATCGGAGGAGGAAGCCGTAACGATCTTCTGAACCAATGGACAGCCAATGCCATCGGTATACCAGTTATAGCCGGTCCTTCGGAAGCAACTGCAATAGGAAACATCATGATACAAGCTGTAGCAGCAGGTCAAACAGCAGATATTGCTTCTATGCGTCAACTTTTAAATCACGCTATACATTTAAAAACATTCTATCCCGAACACAAAGAGACATGGGATGTAGCCTATCTCCAATTCAAGACAATTACTCAATAATAATCAATAACTTAAACACATAATATCATGAAAGAAGAATTAATAACAAAAGCGTATGAAATAGCAAAAGAACGGTATGCAGCTGTAGGAGTTGATGTAGACAAAGCAATGGATACATTGCAAAATATATCCCTGTCACTACACTGCTGGCAGGCAGATGATGTTGCTGGATTCGAATCAAACGGTTCACTGACTGGTGGTATTCAAGCAACAGGTAATTATCCGGGCAAGGCACGCAACATTGACGAAGTGCGTCAGGATGTTTTAAAAGCAGCATCTTATTTACCAGGTACACACCGCTTGAACCTGCATGAAATATACGGAGACTTTCAAGGAAAATTTGTCGACCGCGATCAGGTAGATGCTTCATACTTTGAAAGCTGGATGCAATGGGCTTCGGAAAACAATATGAAACTTGATTTCAACTCAACCTCTTTCTCACATCCCAAAAGCGGAAATCTTTCTTTAGCCAATCCGGATAAAGCAATCCGTGATTTCTGGGTAGAACACACTATCCGCTGTCGTGCCATTGCCGAAGAAATGGGTAAACGCCAGAATGATCCTTGTATCATGAATGTATGGGTTCACGACGGAAGTAAAGATATCACAGTAAACCGCATGCAATACCGTGAGCTGTTGAAAGATTCACTCGACCGCATTTTTGCCACCGAATACAAGAACATGAAAGACTGTATCGAATCGAAAGTATTCGGCATCGGTCTTGAAAGTTACACTGTAGGCTCCAACGACTTCTATATCGGATACGGAGTCAGCAGACAGAAAATGATTACACTCGACATGGGTCATTTCCACCCGACAGAAAGTGTTGCCGACAAACTATCTTCACTGCTGCTGTACGTTCCGGAAATCATGCTTCACGTAAGCCGTCCGGTACGCTGGGATAGCGACCATGTTACTATCATGAACGATGAAACATTGGATTTGTGTCAGGAAATCGTACGGTGCAACGCACTCGACCGTGTGCATATCGGTCTGGACTTTTTCGATGCAAGTATCAATCGTATCGGTGCTTATGTCATCGGAGCACGCGCTACACAGAAATCAATGTTACGTGCATTGCTTGAACCTATTGCCAAGCTCCGCGAATACGAAGCCAACAATCAGCTGTTCGAACGCCTCGCTCTGCTAGAAGAAGCCAAAGTCCTCCCGTGGAATGCTGTATGGGATATGTTCTGTTTGAAGAATAATGTTCCGGTTGGCGAAGAGTATATTGCCGATATTGAAAAATACGAAGCAAATGTAACATCGAAACGTTGCTAAATCTCGATACAGATGTCATCCAAAGAGCTTTTACCCGCGGATGACATCTGGTTTATATAACTAAATTTCTAAAACTGGAAAAAACATACTACTTATGAACACTCTGATAGGTTTACTGATTATTGCCATAGGCAGTTTCGGACAAAGCAGTTCGTATGTTCCAATCAACAAAGTAAAAAACTGGTCCTGGGAAAGTTTCTGGCTTGTACAAGGCATTTTCGCATGGCTAGTTTTTCCACTGCTGGGAGCATTGCTGGCAATTCCAGCAGGAAGTACTCTTACTGAATTATGGAGCAGCGGAGGAGCTTTACCAGCTATTATATATGGAATTTTATGGGGTGTTGGAGGACTCACTTTCGGACTGAGCATGCGTTACTTGGGAGTAGCACTGGGACAAAGTATTTCTCTAGGTACATGTGCAGCTTTTGGAACATTATTTCCTGCTTTATTCGGTGGAACAGATTTATTCCATGGAGAAGGTTTAATGCTACTTATTGGAGTCTGCATCACACTGGCGGGTATTGCTATCATCGGATATGCAGGCAGCCTCCGCTCTAAAAATATGAGCGAAGAAGAAAAGAAAGCGGCAGTAAAAGATTTTGCCTTGACAAAAGGACTGCTGGTTGCCTTGCTTGCAGGAATCATGAGTGCATGCTTTGCCTTAGGTCTGGATGCAGGTACTCCTATAAAAGAAGCCGCACTTGAAAAAGGAACAGATGCATTGTATGCAGGACTCCCCGTCATTTTTCTGGTAACATTAGGCGGATTCTGTACCAATGCAGCATATTGTATCCAGCAGAATCTGAAGAACCAAACAGGAAAAGAATACTTCTCTGTCAGCAAAGGTACATTTACAAATAATATCTTATTTTGCGCACTGGCAGGAGTTTTATGGTACTCTCAGTTCTTCGGACTGGAGATGGGAAAAAGCTTCCTTTCCGACAGCCCGATATTGCTAGCTTTTTCATGGAGTATACTGATGTCGCTGAACGTAACTTTCAGCAATGTCTGGGGAATACTCCTTAAAGAATGGAAAGGTTGCAGTGCACAAACTATTGGAACATTGATACTAGGACTTGCCGTACTGATTGCTTCTATTATCGTAGTAGCAATGGCACAAGCCTGACAAATTGAATAATTATTAAAACATACAATACAGAAAATATGGAATCTATTTTGAACAATCGTCCTGAACTGGCTGCCGAGATTAATAAAGTAGCCGAAGTTGCCGGCTATTTATGGCAGAAAGGATGGGCTGAACGTAATGGAGGAAACATTACCATCAACATTACAGAATATGTAGACGATGAAATAAAAGCAATGCCTGCCATCAGTGAAGTAAAACCTATAGGAGCAACATTGCCATATCTGAAAGGATGCTATTTCTATTGCAAGGGAACCAACAAACGTATGCGCGACCTTGCACGCCAGCCAATGGCAAACGGCTCAGTTATCCGCATTCTGGATGACTGTGCCAGCTATGTCATTATAGCTGATGAGCCGGTTAATCCGACCTCTGAATTACCGTCACACTTGAGCGTACACAATAACCTTATCTCAAAAGGCTCCAATTATAAAGCTTCCCTGCACACTCATCCCATTGAACTGGTAGCTTTGACTCATAACAAAAAGTTCATGGAAAAAGACTATGCTTCCAATTTGTTATGGAGTATGATACCCGAAACTAAGGCTTTCTGCCCAAGAGGACTGGGAATGGTTCCCTATAAACTTCCAAGTTCTGTAGAACTTGCCGAAGCCACCATCAACGAACTGGACGACTATGATGTGGTAATGTGGGAAAAGCATGGAGTCTTTGCCGTAGATACCGATATCATGGCTGCATTCGACCAAGTAGATGTGCTTAATAAATCAGCTTTAATCTACATTGCAGCTAAAAATATGGGATTCGAACCCGATGGCATGAGCCAGGAACAAATGAAAGAGATGTCAGTAGCATTCCATTTACCTAAATAAAAAAAGAACAACTATGCATAGAATGATATTAAACGAAACCTCTTACTTCGGAGCAGGTTGCCGTGAGAGTATTGCCATAGAAGCCAAACGCAGAGGTTTTAAAAAAGCATTTTTCGTCACCGACAAAGATTTGATTCGCTTTAAGGTAGCAGACAAGGTTATCGAAGTTTTCGAAAAAAACGATATCCCCTACGAGGTATACAGTGATGTAAAAGCCAACCCAACCATTGCCAATGTACAGAATGGGGTAAAGGCTTATCAAGCTTCAGGAGCCGACTTCATCGTTGCACTGGGAGGAGGTTCTTCTATCGATACAGCAAAAGGGATCGGTATCGTAGTCAACAATCCTGACTTTGCCGACGTACGCTCACTGGAAGGCGTAGCAGATACCAAGCAGAAAGCCGTTCCAACTTTTGCATTACCTACAACAGCAGGTACAGCAGCCGAAGTCACTATCAACTATGTGATTATTGATGAAGATGCTACCAAGAAAATGGTATGCGTAGATCCCAATGATATTCCGGCCGTTGCTATTGTCGATCCGGAACTGATGTACTCCATGCCGAAAGGTCTGACTGCTGCAACTGGAATGGATGCCCTGACACATGCTATTGAAAGTTATATTACTCCCGGAGCATGGGCAATGTCGGATATGTTCGAGCTGAAAGCCATCGAAATGATTGCAGCAAACCTGAAAGCAGCTGTTGACAACGGAAACGATACAGTAGCACGAGAAGCTATGTCACAGGCACAATACATTGCCGGAATGGGATTCAGCAACGTAGGATTAGGTATCGTTCACTCTATGGCACATCCGCTGGGAGCACATTATGATACCCCTCATGGAGTTGCAAATGCCCTACTGCTTCCGTATGTAATGGAATATAATGCAGAATCTCCTGCTGCCCCTAAATATATACACATCGCCAAAGCGATGGGAGTAAATACCGAAGGGATGACAGAAGCAGAAGGTGTAAAGGCTGCTATACAAGCTGTACGGGATCTGTCAGTAAGTATTAACATACCACAAAAACTGCACGAAATAGGTGTTCGTGAAGAAGACTTACACCAACTTGCCATTGATGCTTTCAATGATGTCTGCACAGGTGGTAATCCCCGCCCGACTTCAATCGCTGAGATCGAAGCACTATATCACAAAGCATATTAATATAAAAGCACTATTTATCTAGAGGATGATTTATTAACTAAGTCATCCTCTTTTATAACCTTCAAAACAGACGATTTCTCACAAATAAAATCTACCTTATCCAGATTGCTGTTTTATTTTAAATCATTATTTTTGCTTCCATAACTTTATTATGAAAAAACACATATGGCAAGATCATACAATGATTTAGGAGTTGAATTCAAATATCTGATAGTCAATGATACAGACCGTAAATTTGGGCTATATATCAATACAGTAGGAGTACAAGCTATACGTCCTAATTCTCCTTATCCAATAAAAGATCATCCTTCCGGTTATCTGTTTAATGCAAAAAAAGGACGTATCTTACGCGAATACCAATTACTTTATATTACAAAAGGAAAAGGAACATTCGCCTCCGATGGCACTCCAGAACGAAATATTGGAAAAGGAAACCTGATTGTACTATTTCCTGGACAATGGCATACGTATAGCCCGGATGTACAAACCGGATGGAACGAATATTACATCGGATTCGAAGGAAGCTTTATCGACCAGTTTGTTAGAAACGGATTCCTGTCAAAAGAAGATCAGGTACTGGATATAGGACTCAATGAAGAACTGGTAACGCTTTTTTCACAGGCTTTAGATGTAGCAGAAGCAG
The DNA here is from genome assembly GCA_019414725.1 of Bacteroides sp. Lineage (GTDB taxonomy): Bacteria > Bacteroidota > Bacteroidia > Bacteroidales > Bacteroidaceae > Phocaeicola. The sequence goes on along the minus strand of DXLM01000031.1, from coordinate 22,907 downwards.
ATAAAAGTGCTTCACAGCAATACCTTTCGGGTATATTGCTGCACATCATCGGCATGATATTTTCCATTTCAAAAAACAAAGAATTTGAAAAAGACAATGTTGCCGAAAAAATGGAACAGGCAAAAATTATAATGAATGAGAATGTATGTAAGGAAATAGATCCCGAAGAACTTGCAGAGAAACTGAATATCAGTTATTCATGGTTCCGAAAAACATTCAAAAAATATACCGGATATTCTCCTGCTAAATATTTTCAGGAACTTAAACTGCGAAAAGCCAAACAAATATTGATAAATACTTCCTATCCGGTAAAAGAAATCTGTTTTATGATAGGATATACATCTACCGAACATTTCTCTAACCTGTTTAAGAAAAATACAGGACTGACTCCTCTGGAATATCGTTCATTCGGTAAAGACGAATAAATATTATTTCACCTCACAAACTGAGGAAAAAATCTCCAGTCCGTGAGGTGAATACACATCTTTCTTTTAATTAAAGTACTGCCAGGGCTATTACTTGTATAAATAAAATAAGGAATACCATGGCAATCGGATAAACCGTAGCATAGGCAACTCCCGGTATGTTACTGTCGGTCATCGAATCGGCTGCTGCTAATCCCGGGGTACTGGTCATACCACCGGTAATAGTTCCCAGTAAATCGAGCATACTAATCTTAAATACCAGTCTTCCAACAAGGGCTGCAAGCAACATCGGCACAAGTGTAATAGCTGCTCCTACCCCGAAAAGCAAAAAACCACTCTCCTGAAAAGTTGACACCAGCGTCTTACCTGCCGAGGTTCCAACTTCTGCCAGGAAAAGCAAAAGACCAAGCTGACGTAATAACTGATTAGCCGGTCCGGACATTGACCAAATAATAGGTCCTGTCTTTCCAATAGCACTCAAGAAAAGAGCCATCATCAAAATACCTCCCGTCAGTCCCGGAGAGAAAGAAACTCCTCCTCCGAAAGATATATTCAGCTTACCAAACAATACTCCTAATACAATACCCATTGCAATCGGGAAGAAATCGGTATCCGAAAGTTTCTTCACATCATTTCCAATCAAGCGGGCTACAGCCTGAATACCTTCTTTTTCGCCCACTATCATCAGTTTATCACCAAATCTCAATTCCAAATCAGGAGAAGGTGACAAGTCAATACCACTTCGGCGTACACGAGTTACTGTACATCCAAAGTTACGCTGCAAATTCAAGTCACAAAGTTGCTTGCCTACCATATCCTTTTTTGTCAGAAGCAATGATTCGATGCTCTGTGTATGAGTTAACGGCAATTCACCCTCCTCACGTGTTCCCAACATCAGTGCAAGATTGTTCAACGAATCTTCACTTCCTACAGCCTGCACATAATCTCCCTCTTCCAGCATGGTATGTGCTTTAGGTATAATAATTTCTTCACCTCGTTTCAGACGAGAGATAACAGCTCCTGTCATTACACGGATATTCAGCTGCATCAGTGTACGGCCTATTGCTGTTGGATTGGTCACTTTAAACAAACAAGTACCAAGCTCCGGAAACTGGCTCCGGCGTTCTTTCTCCAAACGGCGTGCCTCCTGTTCTAAATCAACATGAAGCATTTTCGGCAAAAGCTTGACAAACAAAATCACGCCAATAACTCCAAACGGATAAGCAATACCATAGGCAATAGATGCCAAGGGCGACTGTGTGCTGTCGATAGCAACAGCAAGTCCTGGTGTACTGGTCAATGCGCCGGCTATCAATCCCACCAAGCTCGGTGTATCAATGCCAAACAAATATTTTAGTCCTACTCCCGTAAGGCAAGCAGAAGCTACGATAAGTAAAGTAATCAGAATAAGTGTTTTTCCTTTACTCCGGAATGAATGAAAAAAACCGGGCCCCGCCTGAATACCGATAGTAAAAATGAACAGAACCAATCCGAAGTTACCTAATTCTTTAGGAATACTCACCCCCCAATGGCCGAAAGCCAGAGCTATGAAAATAACGGCAGAAACATCAAGTGACAGCCCCGCTATCTTGATGCGCCCCAACATGAACCCCAAAGCTACAATAAGAAAAACAGAAAAGTAAGATGACTGAAGTAAATCGATTAACATAATTCATTAAATATAAAGGTGTGATTAAAGCACAAATATACGACTTTCCGGCATATTTACAAATAAAACAGACAGTTAGCCCCTTGCCCTATCTATTTATTTAGCCGATAAACTTTGAAATGCAGCAGAATACTTGTAGCTTTGCAACCGTTTTCATTTAGATAACTTATTATGGACTTTACTAAAAGAATATACGCTTTTGTCACTTTTCTGTTATGTTTCACATTTATCCTTCCTCAAAATGTACATGGAGAAGAAGATAAAGAAACGGAATTTCGTATCACAATTCTGAAAACAAGCGGCGAACCGCAGGTCGGAATGATACTGAAAATAAACGGACGGAGCGACAAATATCTGTCGAACGAACAAGGCGTGATTACATTTCAATACAAAATAGACAAGTCATACAACCGCCTTGCAAATATTTATTTTCCGGGAGATGAAACAAAAGCAGCAACTTCTTTTGTCCTGAAAGAAACAGAAACAAGTAAAACCATTTATCTTGACAGTCAGGAAGATATTGCCTCATTTAAACAAAACAACAAAACGGTCACAATAGAAGGATTTGTTAAAGACTCGTCTCAAAAGCCCATTCAGGGAGCTATCATCAGTATACAAGGAACCGGACGAAAGGTGTTGAGTGATGAAATCGGTCTGTTCCGCATAGAAGCCGACTATAATCACCCTATTACTATTCGGGCGGAAAGAATGGAAAACCGTTTGCTGAATATTACCACTTTCCTCCAGCATCCTGATGAACCATATACAGTCATCATGTATCGCAAGAACTCTACCCGTATTTATTCTGTCGTAGAGGAAATGCCTGAATACCCCGGAGGTATGAAAGCGTTTGTCAATTATCTGAAACGAAAACTGGTTTATCCGCCACAAGCAAAAAAAGAAAATCTTGAAGGAGTAGTAGCCGTACAGTTTGTTGTAGAAAAAGACGGACGAATCACCTCACCTACGGTTGTACGTAGTCTGCGAGCTGATATGGACTCGGCTGCCCTGACTGCAATACGTAATATGCCCAATTGGATACCTGCCCGTGAACACGGCATGCGAGTACGCTGCAAATATTCGGTTCCGGTACAATTCAAGATAGAACGTCCGAAGCCGGCTCCTAAGAAAACGCCACTTGCAACTGACACAATTGCCGCACCGAAAGACAGTCTTGGTACAGATTCACTGGCTACAGACTCATTGAAAAAGATTGTATTACCAGGCGATTCCTTATTAAAGGACTCATTACGAATCAAACCCGACTCACTGTTACAGAGAGGTGACAGCCTATTACTACGACCAGATAGTCTGACTGCATTGAACGACTCGCTTGTTGTATCCAACGATTCGATAGCAGCACAACCAACAACCGACCAGCCGGCCGACAAGCCTAAGAAAAGAAACATATTTGTACGCTTCTTCCGCTGGTTATTCGGTATAAAAGATTAAAATTAAATTACAATATAAACAGACACGGATTTATGCTACTTTCTCTCAAGAGAAGCCTGCATAAATCCGTGTTATTTTTTCCTGTAAGACCACTAGAAAATTCGTACAGAAAATAAAAAAACATCTCGATGTTTTTAAGAAAACATGGTGAAAAGTTTATTCAATCATCACCATGTTTTTTTAGAAAAGAAAAAATACATTTTTATCGCTTCAAGTTAGAAAGCAAAACATTACCGTTAGCCACTGGATTCCAGCCATCTTCACCTTTCAACACCTCTTCCGGCTGATAAGCAGAAACGTCTTTCAACTGTTTAGCGTACGGTACACGTGCAGAAGTATCTGCTCCTTCACCCTTATTCTGATACTCCGCATAAAAGACAGTAGATTCATTCGACTTCTTTCCCCAGTTATTCCATCCGGCAGGTAAAATATGCTTACCCAATTCACATTGAATGAACACTGCTTGTGCATAAGGGCGCCACGGGCGTGACAGATAAACTTCTTTTACCTCATCGGCTCCTGTCAGACGACAATTCCAGAATACATAACCATACTTTTTCCCTTTATCAGTAGAAGGAGCTGTAACATAACCATTTCCTACACTGTGAATAGTACAGTCTTTAAACAAAGCAGTAGACCATCCAAAGATAAAGTCGACTGTTCCTTCGATATAGCATCCTTCATAATACTGACGACTGTCTTTTCCATACGTATAAAGTGTATCCTGATTTCCCAGGAAACGGCAGTTCTTAAAATAAGCACGGTCACCGTCTACAAAACAAGCAACAGCCTGCCCTACTCTTCCGGCCGTATTGGCAAATGTAATATTTTCGGCATAAAAATCAGGAGCATAGATATATACGGTAGATGAACCGGAAGTAGACATTTCCTCTCCGAAACAATTTTTCTTCGAAGCATAAGCGTCGTCTGTCAATACTGCTCCATCTTCTCCTATCAGAGAAATATTAATCTTTGACTCAGGAATAATCACTCGTTCTTTATATTCTCCTTTACGAACCAGAATCGTTGTACGCTTATTTTTTCGAAAATCGGGAACAGCATTGATAGCCTCCTGTACTGTAAAGAAGTCACCACTACCATCCTTTGCCACTACATAATCGTAAAAACGGACATATTTACCTAACTCCGGTAACTGTTTCTGAACAGCTTCGGCAGCCAGTGCCGCAACTTTACGCGCACCATATATATTCAGGTGAGTATTATCCTGACGTCCCTTCGGACAAGCAGCATAGGTGTCAGCAGGAATCCACATAAATAGTTTTTTCGATCCTTCAACCCCATAAGATTCTACCAGTTTCTTAGTAGCCTGATTCAGGTCAATAAAGCAGACATCCATTTCCTTAGCGACATTCCGCGGAGATTCCAGATATTTTCCGTGAGTATCAATCAGTGTATCTCCTTCTACTACAGCCTCATCCTTTTCCGGACGAATATCATCGGCTGCCACAGCATCTGGATTTACACCAAAATTCCGACGCACGATAGAATTAAACAACACAGGAATTCCTCCTTTGGCACGTGTTTCACGAACAAATTTCCGTAAATTCTCATCGAAGGTAGTTCCCGGATCTGTATGACGTTCCGGCTGAGGTTTTTCATCATTATGTCCGAACTGTATGAACACATAATCGCCCGGACGAATCTTGTTGACAACAGTTTTCCAACGTCCTTCATCGATAAAACTTTTCGAGCTTCGACCGTTCATCGCATGATTCTCCACACGGACATCTTCGGTAAAGAAACTTCCCAAGACATGTCCCCATCCCCGTTCCTGATTATTACCTTCCAACGGTTTATTCGACATAGTAGAATCGCCAATCATATAGATTGTTATCACATGATCAGCTTTAAATGCTGATAAAATCAAGACAATCAGCGCTACTAATACTAACTGAATTTTTCTCATCTCCTTTTTTATTTCTGTTTTACATTTAATTCTTTATTGAAGAAATCCAGAATCGCCTTCTGTATTTCTTTACTGCAAAAATGAGGCAAGTCGTATAATTTGGTCTGCAAGTGTTCACCGGCTCCCTGGCTATCCCATACTTTCCGCATAGTATCGTAAGCAGCCTCTACACCTTCTACCGGGAACAATTTATCTTTCTTGCCGTTAGTAAACAACATCGGCTTAGGGCAAGCAATAGATGCCACATGAGGATAATCCATATATCGGCGGATATTAGGAACCAGCATTGCATAAGCAGAACCACCTTTGTTCTGATTGTTTGTCATAGTCATCAAACTGTCCGTAGTATTCATCCAGCAGACAGCAGCTCCTGCCTTCACAGCATCAGTAGCAGCCATTGTCATCCAGGCACGGTGAGCTCCCATAGAAAATCCCATAGTCGCCACTTTTTCTTTATCTACCTGTGGCAAAGAAGCCAAGAACTCCGCACTACGGATATCATCCCAGGCTATCAGACCTCCCCACGACATTCCCATTTGTAACAAATTGGCAGACAAAGCCTGCTGAGAATCGTAACGTGCATACTCTTTCCGACCGCGTTCTCCCCAGAACAAAGCATCGAGAGCCAATACAACGTATCCGTTCTCTGCCAGATAATCGCCTACATATTGTCCGTCGTAACAACCTACAGCCCAGTTATCAGCATCCTTCATCACAATTTCTGAGACTCCAAACGGACGTACCATTTTTTCTTTTCCAATAGTAAAATGTGCTCCATGATCATGCAAAAGCAGAACAGCAGGAAATGGTCCTTTACCTTCCGGAACCAGCAGGTAAGCCGGCACACGAGAATATTCTGAAACATTGAAAACAATTTTTTGAGCCTCATAACCTTTGCGCTTTTCTGTAGCTATAACCTTCATATCGTAAGGAGCAACTGGGGGAGCCGGCTGTATGCACTCCAGCAGTTTCTCACGTGCCTGCTCACGCCATTTGCCGAAATCCTTTTCAGGAGCATTTCCCCATGCCATCGGATAAGTCAGACTTTTTTTCAACTGCTCATAAAACAGAGGCATATCATTTTGTACTTCATAACCCGTGTAAGCCTTTTCTGCTTCTACTTTTTTAAGCCATTCTTTATACAACTTAAATAATTTCTCTGGAGCATATGTATACCAGGCATATCCAACACGACGTTCTAGTTTTACATCCGAAAGCTTATATACTTTAATGCCATCACGGTTACACATAAACGGAGTATTATCGCTCATCTCATAAAAACGTGACCAGATACGGGGAGCCTTCTTATCCTTCACGACAACCAAGTCGTAAGGATATTCATGATTGGCAGCTTTATCTTCAGGAATAGCTACCTTTTCTACACGCATACCTGTTATCGCAACTCTCTCAAACCAAGCCATAGCTGCTTTGACAGACTCAACCACTTCATCAGAAGGATGAGGTATTTCCATCAGCAATCGAACTACATCGCAGCTTTCACCAGCTGTCAGAGAGGCCAGTTCGAAAGTACGTGCATTGGTCGGAAGCAATGTATTATTGTCATGCTGTTGCCCCCAAACGGTCTTAACTCCATTCTGTACATATTGTGCTCGCAAAATCATATCAATACCCTTATTAAAAGCCTGACAGATTCTTTTGCGCATCGTATCGTCCAGCCAGGAAAAATTCAAATCACCTTCGTTGATATGCAAAAACAAACGTAATACTCCGGTAGTAACCTCATCGTTAAAGGTAATAGCATCTACATCCCATCCACGCCAGCCTCCGTTTTTTTTCTGAGTTTTCAACAGATATTCCAGCCCATCGAGTACAGCGTTCTTGTACTTCGTTGCTTTGGTCAGCGTATAAACTTGTGCCAGATATTCTATCTGAGAATAAGTATTCCGGTTATCAAGCGTACTACGGCGATGATAATCCGACAAAGTATTCAAGACAGAATCGGCAGGAAGCTCTGCCATCCAGTCAATATTTTTGGGCCATCCTCCATCCTCATTCTGATAAGCAACAAAATTATCAGCAATCTTCGTATACTGCTCAGGCGAATAGCGTTTATAGTTCCGTTCTTTATGCTCCAGATTCCAATGGTGGATTCCATCATGTAATGCACTCATAGAAGGAACTGTCTGCGACATTGCATAACTGCCCACTCCCAGCAGCAAACTCATTAAATAATATTTTTTTTTCATGGCATGTTTACATTAAGATTGATTTGTTTCCAAAAATAAGCAAAATGAGAGGTGGAGAAAGGTAATAATTGTTCTAATGTGGTTATTATTTAACCAAAATCTCCACATATAATACATTCAAACATATTTTCTCCGTTAACAGACTAAAATATCCAAATGGTATACTCTCAGGCAGCATACAACAGCCTCTTTCTATCTGCCTCCCAGTCACTTCACATTTCCTTCCAAAGCTGCAATAAGCGCCATCATATTTTTAATATACGCAGCAACAGAAATGCATTGTTGTCCATCTGTACAAGGATAAGGAGAAGTATCAAAATCATCCCCCACCATCTTCCTGCTATAATCTTCCTTACCTGATAAATCAGGAGTCCACCCACAACGATATGGATGAGAAGTTGAAGGCAGATCAGAAAGCCAGTAACCTTGTTTTTTTACCTGAGCCATCAGATTACTGATTTCTTTCTCTGTTACAAGGCGAGGACAATGTGTATAATATTTCGGTAACGGACACAATTCATCTGATAATAAAGGTGATTGGGAAAGCAACTTATTTTTATCAATCTTTTTCACTTCATCGAAATCCTTTCTCAACTGTTCAGGATTAACAAAAGTAGCAGAACTATAATGGGCAATTGTATTTTCTATATTCTGATCTATATAATACTTACCATTATAAATATTACCTCCCTTCCGATGCACATACAATGGTTTTCCCGTATCAGGATCAATAAACCGAGGTACTAAGATTTCATCGGGATTGTCTGATTTACGATGCCATTTACGGACTTCTGTTTCAGGTAATTTTTGAGATTCAAGAAACTTAATAGCAGCAGGTATCCCCGAAAGGAAACGAGTATCAGCTGTCAGCTTATAATATTCCATCATCTGATAAATCATACCGACAGTAGTACCCGTATTTACACTGCGTGGCTCATAAGAACGAGCATGGGCAGGCTTTAAGTCGGTCACCGTATACTGATCTGCCCATCCTGCATAAGGCTCTCCTTGCTGAAGAGTTATCGTAAGGTACATTGCCCGCATAATAGGCTCCTTTATATTCTGAAGCCCCATAGCCTGATAGCATTGAATCAGGAAATCAATAATTTCCGGTGTTACATCATCGTTTAAAGTTATAAAAGAAGAATAGTCCTCCTTACCTTCAAAAGGATGATCGTATCGCAACGGATAACGCTGTGGCCAGCCTCCGACAGGATACTGACTTTCTAAAATAAAATGAATAACTTTTTCTAGCGGAACTTTATATGCAGGATCATTTTTCTCTACATACATACGTAATAAAAACTTAGCAGCAGAAATAGTGCCCAAATCATCGTAAGTAGCATTACCATAATAATGTCGGAACTCTTCCAGACGCCAGCCACTTTTTCCTACTGTTTCATACCACTCCTTCAAGGAGTTCTCTCCAGCAAAGTCAAAGACATAATTCCATCCCCCACATTCAAGTTGCCCCCATATTAAGACATTAGCAACTTTTTCGGCTGCTTCATAGTAAAACTCATCACCAGTAGCGTGATAGGCATCCAATAACAAATGACCAACACTCGGAGTTCCGGGAGGTTGAATCCAGACCATTGTCCTTTTCGCCTCCATTTCTCCCCACGAGCGCGACAAATCGGGCAAATAATTCCAGACAAAGCCTCCCCGATAACTTACACTGTCCATCATGTAACGGGTTGCAGATTTCATCGTGTTTAAAATATCCTCTTTCTCACCATTCAAAGAATGTGCCTGAATTTCCCCACAAAGACAAGCACCAGCAAAAAGAGTCAAGCCTACTTTAATACAAACAGGCTTCAGCATGTGTTTCATCGTTTATTTTATTTAAGATTCGTATTTATGCAAAAATAAAAAAAATAACAGATTTAAGAATATTCAGAATACTGAATTTATGTCAGAAAAGAATTTTCTTTTGCAACAAATATCACTATATTTGTGACAGTTCTATATAAAAAACACAATGATGAAAAAAATTTTATTCTCAGGCATATTTGCCTTCTCATTACTGGGGTTAACCTGTAATGCAGCCAACACAAACAACAGTACAGAAAAGGATTCTAAGGTTTCTTGTAACAAAACTTGCAGCAAGCCATTCATGTTCGAAAACCAGACAGAATGGGAACAAACCAGTGATAAAGGTGTAACCAGACAAATTATGGGATACAACGGTCAGGTTATGATGGTAAAAGTTAAATTCGAGAAAGGAGCTGTAGGGGCTGCCCACACTCATTATCATACTCAAGTGACCTATGTTGCAAGCGGAAAATTTGAATTTACTATCAATGGTGAAACAAAAGTTGTATCAGCAGGAGATGCGCTTTATATGGAGCCTGATGTAAAACATGGATGTAAATGTCTGGAACCCGGATTATTAATTGACTGCTTCTCTCCGATGCGTGAAACATTCTTACAAAAATAGTCTTAATCTGACACCCAAAATCAGGCATTAAAAATGCAGCGGTAAATAAGTTATAGGATATAAACTTAATAATATAAAATCAGCCAATTAATTCGTTATTCTGAATTAATTGGCTGATTTTGTATTCTACGCCAAATGATCTTCTTCGGAAGATACAACTTGTAATGAACGGTTTAACAAAAATGTAACTTAATCAGGAGATTTGAAAAAGAACATTATTTCGAATCCGGAAACAAATGTTGTACTAAACTATTCAAATAAATTTCCAGATTTGTATAATCAGGACTTAAATTATAGTTTTTAGCATCGGATCCATTATTTGGATTTAAACCATGCGCTTTTTCCCAGTCATCCGGCATACCATCTCTATCTGTATCCGCCGGAGCTTTTTCTGTCCGGTATTCAGGCCACCCTCCGACATCAGAAGGCTGATCAATCATCCCATTGGTACTACCGTGACTGCCTTGATAAGTATAATTCCCTTTTCTTGTTTCTGCTACAATTCTTGTATCATAAGAATCTCTTTTATAAGAAGCGCCGGCAAATTGCAAAACAGATTCAAAAGCGTCCCATGTTGACTGCAATGAAGTATGCTCAGCTATCTTAAAGGAAGTATCGACCAATAATTTCCTCTGCGGAGCAAAGTCATTTTTGATAACTAAACCATCGGAATTATTCTTATTTACTTTCATTATTGCCTGACGTTGCTTTTCGCTTAGACTAGCACAAGTCGGATCAATATAGTTTCCATTGAAATAAAAGACTCCATGTACTCCCTTCACATTATTATTTTTTCCATCATCCGGATAAGCAGTGAACAAACGTTTATAAGAGGATTTTGTTGCAGTATAAGGACCAGGCTTATAATAATTATTCAGAAAATTATAACTTCCTCCTTCACCGGCATAAGCTCCATCACTACCATAATTGTAAATCACATTATTAAACAGTTCTACCTTTTCCTCATCCGGCTTCCCTGTATAGCGGCTGCCACATAAACGAGGAGTACGGTTAGTATGATGAGCTAACAGATTATGATGGAATGAAGCTCCCTGTCCTCCCCATATGCCTCCATATCCATGAGCTCCTTTCTCGTGTATGGAATTGGCCAGACTCTCACTAATAATACACCATTGAAGCGTAAAATTACTGTTATCGTAAAAGGTAGCGCACTCGTCTGTACTCCAGCTCATGGAACAATGGTCGATAATAATATTACGATGATTCTTGAAACCGTTCATCGCATCATCGCCCTTTTGCTTGATATCTGCTCCCATACGTGAACGGATAAAACGGACAATAACATTATCTGCCTGAATACCAAAAGTATAATTTTTCAAACAGATACCATCACCCGGAGCTGTCTGCCCGGCAATAGTCACATCGCCATTACTTATCTTCAGCGGAGATTCAAGTTCTATAATACCACTGACGGCAAAAACAATCGTACGAGGACCTTTCTTACGGATAGCCCAACGTAATGTTCCTTCTGTTCCGTCATCTTTTAAAGATGTTACAATCAGCACCTGACCTCCAGCACCACCTGTAGTATACTTTCCTGCTCCATCAGCACCCGGAAATGCAGGAACTTCAGAACGATCAGGTACCGGATATGATTTCAAGCTCTGAGCCAGTAACGATACCGGCCCCATCAATAGCAAGCCGCAAAGTGTACCAGTCAATATCTTTTTCATACAACACATTCTATTTTAAAGTTGGATATAAACCTTCAACCAAACTATTTATATAAATCTCCAGATTTGTATAATCCTTACTTAAGTTATATTTTACTGCATCTGATTTATCTGCCGGATTCAATCCGTTCTGTTCTTCCCAGATATCAGGCATACCATCTCCATCGGAATCTACTTCGGAAGAATGTACCTCAACGTATTCATCCCATCCTTCAGCATCTTTCTGCGTATCAATAAAACCATAGCTACTACCATTAGATCCCTCTCGTGAATAAGTACCAGTACGGGTTTCATTTACAATACGTGTATCCACGAGATCTCGTTTGTTAGATACACCGGCATACTTCAGGACATCTTCATATGCATCTTGAGCCGACTGCATAAAAGAATAATCAGAAAGGATATCGAAACGCTTTGCAACCAGCATATTTTGAGCTGAAATCTCATTATTCTTCACGACAAAAGCTGTAGATGAAGCATTGTCAGAATTTGCCGCTTCTGCTTCGGCTAACTGACTTTCCGACAAATCGCTCCGTGTATCCATATAGTTGCCCGACAAATAAAACTTACCATATACGCCTGCAGCCTGATTGTTAGCGCCATCGTCAACATAAGCAGTGAAGAAGCGGCAATGTACTTTCTTGGATGCAGCTATCGGACCTGGTTTATAGTAGTTATTCATTATATTATAGGAACCACCTTGTGCCCCATAAGCCCCCTCACTCGACCAGTTATAAATAACATTGTTGCATAGATCGACTTGCTCCACATCTGCCCGATTGGAATAACGGCTGCCACACAAACGTGGAGTACGATTACTGTGATGAGCCAATAAATTATGATGGAATGTTGCAGGACTGCCTCCCCACAAACCGCCATATCCGTGGCCTCCCTTTACATGAATAGAGTTAGTCAAACTTTCGCTGACAATACACCATTGCATTGTCATATTTGTATTTCCATAGAATGAAGCACATTCGTCTGTACTCCAACTCATAGAGCAGTGGTCGATAATGATATTTTTCTTTCCAGGATACGACGACTGATACCCATTCATCGAATCATCTTCCGTTTTACATTCATCTCCCATACGACAACGGATAAAACGAATGATAACATTGTTAGCATTGACACGCAGTGTATAATTCTTCAAACAAATTCCTGCTCCTGGAGCTGTCTGACCGGCAATAGTTATATCATCATTCTTTATAACCAACTGTTTGGTCAGAGCTATAACTCCTCCCACGGCAAACACAACCGTACGCTTTCCAGATTTCTCAATAGCCCAACGTAATGTTCCTTCAGAACCATCATCTTTGAGGGAAGTAACCACATAAACAGTACCTTCAGCTCCCCCCGTCGTGAACTTTCCAGCTCCTTCAGCTCCGGGAAAGGCCGGAATTGTTGTCCGATCGGGAGCAGGATAAACAGGTAAAGACTCTTCTGGTATTTTATCATCGTTCGCTTGTGGCTCAGTCTGTTCTGAACAGGCAGATATTCCCAAGATTGCTAACATGGTATTTATCAGCCACAATTTTTTCATGGATTCAACAGTATTCATCTTTCTATAGTAGATTTTCAGGTTCTAAATATCAAACTAAATAAAACACAAGTCCACATACAGAGGAATCCCCTGTCTATGGACTTGTCTATTAACTATTTTACATTCTCAAAGTGAGTTTTATTCATTCCAACGTGGATCACCAGCACCAGCAACACTGCTTTGGCTAGCCGACTGTATATGGAAATCACCTTCTGCAGGATTTACAAATAATTCTGTTGAAGATACACTCAGAATTTCTCCCCACTCATATCCACTGTTATACGGGCAATCGGTAGTTGTAAAGAGGTTGGTTGTAGTAGCAATGCCTTTCACACTAGTTGCCTTAATGGTTGATTCTGCTGTATAACTATACAACTGACCAATAATTGTATTCTTTACATCAACAGTTACATTCGACATTTTATTTATATCAATAAATGATTTGCCAGTAGCAACGCAATTATAGAATGTACAAGCATCAATAGAGATATGAACATTATTCTGCTGAGTAACCAATACTCCACCAGCACTAAGCGTATTCACTGTAGAGTTAGACAAACTTACTGAGTTAAGAGTAAATCCAGAAACTTTTGTCTGCAATACACCATACGAACCAATATCTGTCAATACACAGTTATCAATATTAATAGAACCTATAGACCCCTTTGCTCCGTCGCTCTGAACGCGAACTACACCACGAGTCTTACTAATATTACAATTATCGATTAATATCTCACCAACAGTACCTTCTACATTAAAGTTCACAATATAATCATTTGCACTGCTTGTATTCTGCAAGTCAAGATTATAGAAGCGAATCAAATCATGGCTACCTGCCATAGAAAGTCCTTTAGGCATAAAGACTGGTTTTGTATCACCTGATTCACCCCAGAAAATAACAGATTTGAAATCAGCAGGGATAGTCAGTTCCATACTTTCACCCATATAATCTGTTGTAGAGCCATTAGCAAATACCAATACGACATTACCTCCATTATCCTGTATGTAATTGGCTGGATTTGCAAATATATCATTCAACATATCCGCATCAGAAACATTTACAATATCATAGCCAGCTGGATATGATTCGGTAGTAGTAAAGGTTCTTGTACCACGTTTTACGTCACCATTATAAATAGATACAGAATATTTTGTTTTAGGAGTTAGTCCTGTAAGAATATATGACGAAGCAGCTACTGCAGCAGCATCCAGTTCGATATATGTTGTATCTACCTCTTCGACATCATCTTTTGCTTCAGCCAACTTCAGTGAAGTAACCTCAGCACCTTCAGTCCAAGAAAGTACAGCACTTTCACCTGTAATAGAAGCAACCTCATTCAAAATCTGTTCAGCGCTTGTTTTAAAAGAATATTTTTCCAAATAAGTCCATTTTGAATCAGCCTTTACCGAGGACATTGATTTCATTCGTAGAAAATACTTTGTTTCACCTTGTAAGCCAGTAATAACATAAGGAGTTTCAACGATAGATTTATCTTTACCTAAAACAACAGAATGCTGCGTACCACCAATCTCTATTTCATCATACAAAGAATCTGTACTATATTCTATTACATAATATTCTGCATCGGGAACCGTTCCCCACGAAATCTCAGCAGATGTCGGTTGTGCAGAAATAGAAATTTTTGAAGCAGTCACACTGAACAAACGATCATGAGCGCTGTCTACATCCCAATCATTACCATCAGTACATGCAGTTCCGATGATAGAGGCCAGGAGCATAAAAGCTCCAGAACCTATGATATATTTAAACATCTTCATATCTTTATGTCTATTTTATTATTTAAATTAATCTGAATATCCATAAGAGTTATGGATATAACCATTTGCAGCCGAAATAGTAGTAGAACCAACAGGCAATAAATAACGGTTCTTAACCTGTACATTATCTCCAACTAAGCCACTTGAGATAGAAGGCCAGTTAGTTTGTAATTGTGTCTGCTTAGAGTCTTCTCTTTCAGCGCCATAGAATGACTTATTATCATCATAGTCAGATGATTCTTTTCCTTCTGGCAAACCATACCAAGTAACACTCGACATATCAATTTTAGTTTTGGTTTCATCTGTATAGTTGAAATAAACCTTTTCCGGATAATAATTAGGATTAGATTCATTCATCAGTTCATCATAATAAGTATCCTTAAATTCCTGAATCTTTTCAGCCAACAGATTCCAACGAATCAAATCAAATTTACGGAATCCTTCTCCAGCCAATTCCCATGCATTTTCATCAACAATAGCATCAAACATTGCTTCTTTAGTAGCTGGTATAGCTTCAATATATTTCTCAGCATCAGCCTTGTCTGCATCAGCAAAAGCACGTGTATGTACCATAGCTAATGCCTGACGAGCAGTCAATCCTGCTGATCCTTCATAATCACCATCAGGACCGGCCAACTCATTCATAACTTCAGCGTACCACAACAAAACCTGAGGATAACGTGCCTTCACTACATTAATACCAGACATCCACTTAGCATTTCCTGTAGCAATAGCAGCCTGACGCCATTCTTCATTCATCTTACGTACATCCCATTTTCCAACATAAATTCCAAATGGCGCATTGCCCAACATCGATTCTTTCGTTACGCCATTTTCTGCACCTAACTGTACCTGTGCACAAGTTATATCACGGCGCAAGTCTTTCTTATCGAATGAATAAAAGAATGGAGCTGTCAATTTCATCTTACCAGATGAATTACCTTTTACACCATATTCGGTTGTAGCACCGTTAACACGTACACCAACGGTATATCCTAACTCACTGCTAACACCAAGTCCCATCGGCATCTCAAATATATTCTCATGGTAGTTCTTATCCAGTTCACGCTGGTTAATCAAATACCATTGATTTTCTACAGACGGATTCAATTTATGAGTACCATTAGTTATAATAGCACTTAAATGTGACAGAGCCAGTTCATAAAGTTTGGTACGAGTTGCAGCATCCGGACGCTGAGTAGGATAAGTAGGATCAGTATAGTCTGCAGTTTCATATCCGTCCTTTGCTTGTTCACGAATCACCCATCCAGCACGAGTCATTGCAATATTCGCCAACAAAGCATGTGCATATCCCTTTGTCGCATGCTCTGTAGTATAACCCGATACCTCATCTGCCCAAGGCAGTAACTCTACAGCATTCTTTAAATCGACCATTAAAGTATCCAAAATAACATCGCGGTCTGTCTTATGCAAATAAGCATTACTTAAATCAGCCTGTGAAGGTTCTAACTTCAGTGGCACATCACCAAAGAAACGAACCAAATCAAAATAAATCATGGCACGCAGAGCTAAAGTTTCTCCTTTATAGCGTTCCATTGTTTTCTGTTCTGATCCACCAGAAGTAAGCAATGAACTAGAGTTAATACCCTCCAATGTTAAGTTTGCATCTTCTATAATACCATACATAGCATCCCAAAGTTTTGCTAAGTTACCCCAAGACGGGCTGGCATTATAGTTCATATTACCACGCTCACTGGTTGTATTGTCGGCATCAGCACCCAAACCATCGACTAATTCACAATCTGAGTTTAACCCCCAAATAATAGGAATATACTGTGAATAAGTCTGATCTTGTGCCAATCCACCATAAATTTTATTCACACGCAATCCTGTATAATAAGTAGAATTATATACAGTGTTGTCATTTAGTTCGGAAGGAGCTGTCTGTTCCAGAAAATCAGAACAAGAACTCATACCAGCAACTCCCGCAGCTAAAGCTAATAACTTAATTATATTTTTCATAAATAATATCATATTAGAATTTAGAATGTTACATTAATACCGGCTACAAATGAACGGCTCTTCGGATAAGCTGCATAATCAATACCCGGAGTCATTGCATTCTTTTTACTGCTTGTATCTACTTCTGGGTCTGGACCTGAATAGCTAGTCAAACAATAAAGATTATAACCTGTTACATAAATACGCACATTCTGCATAAAAGCTTTCTTAACCCAAGCCTTCGGGAATGTATATCCGATAGTAATATTATTGACTCTCAAGAAAGAGGCATCTTCTACTGCATAATCATTCAAATACATTGCTGTTACAGCAGCAGGATTATAAATATTAGCTCCTGTATTGAGAGCATTCAATCGTGCAATCAATCCTTCGGCACCACCATAGTAATCAACTGTTGAACTACTTGGCTTACCCAAATTCAGACCAGTTTCAGGATCAATCCAAGTATAGCGGTTATCCAAAGCAAAATCATTAACCAAGTTATATCCCTTTGCAGAACCTGCACAGAATGAATTAGCTAATTTAGTACCGTTCACAATCTGATTTCCGACAGAATAGTTAAAGAAAATATTGAAATCAAAGTTTCCAATAAATCCATCAAAACCAAATCCACCTGTTAACGGAGCAACTGTATTTCCCAATTTCTGTTTAATAGGATTACCGTTTTCATCACATTCATATTTCAACTGTCCAGGATAAGGCTTACCACCGGCCATAGAATAGCTATTATCTTTAATGCCTTCACGCAATTCCCATGAAGTACCATTCAAAACCAATTCACCATTTGGATTTGTCACCGGATCGTATGCTGTATAGAAACCGTTTGTTTTATATCCCCAGATCTCACCTAAGCGACCACCCTCTTCTACACGATAGTCTTCATATTTTGCAATAGTACTACCCGACCAGTTACTGCTCTGCCATGGATTTTCTGTACTCAGTTCATCAATGCGGTTACGGTTATAAGAAATATTAAAGTTGAAGTTCAATCCCCACTTTGCCTTATCAGCCAATACAGCATTTAATGTCAATTCAACACCTTTATTAGAAGTTTTACCAAAGTTCTGATACTGGTAGCTATAACCGGTATTCGACGGAATCTCTGTTTTCATCAACAAATCTTTTGTTGTATTCCAATAAAAATCCAACGATCCAGATAAGCGGTTATTGAAGAAACCATAGTCGAAACCGATGTTACGAGTAATAGTTGTTTCCCATTTCAAGTTTGGATTATACAGGTTAGAACCATGTTCCAGCATAGCTCCACGAGTTTCATCAAAGAAAGGAGCTTTACCTGTATTACCAGCCATTGTATAAGTAGTATACATTAAGCCAGAACTGATACGGTTATTACCGGCTGTACCATAGCTTAAACGAACTTTCAGGTTAGATAACCAGTCCTGAGTGCCTTTCATGAATGCTTCATCAGACAAACGCCATGCCAAAGCAGCAGAAGGGAATACTCCCCACTGATTACCTTTTGCAAACTTACTAGAACCATCGGCACGTACCGTTACCGTTAACAGATATTTATCCATTAAAGTATAGTTTACTCGTCCAAAGAAAGACAACATATTATCTTTAGCCGAAATTGTTGTCTGAGTAGGCAAAGCTGTACCAGCTCCCATGTTAGCCAAGACTTCGTCGATAGTCATAGTGCCAGGAAATGCAACAGAAGTATTCTCGAGTGATGTTTCCTGGCTGCTGCTTACTTCATGTCCCAGCAATACATTCAGTTTATCACGTCCGTCAAACAATTTCTTATTATCATAAGTCAAGGTATTAGCATTACGCCAATTTTTAGTGATATCACGAGTCAAAACAGACTGTGGTTGTCCATTATAACCCAATTTAGAATTCTGAACAGCATCACTAGCCCAAACCTGATCTGTATTATCATACTTCCAGCCATAACCAAATTCAGAACGGAATGTCCAGTTCTTGAATGGTTTCCAGTTTAATCCAACATTATAATTTTGATTAAATGTATTTCTCTTTTTATAAGTTGCAAGCAAACGTTCTAACGGATTCTTCTGAGAAGACGTATTATTTTCTTCATCATCACTGTTTGAAGTCAAAGGATCAACAGGGCGGAAACGAGCTGCATTCGCAACAATTGAGTTAGCTGCACTCGATTCATTTGTATCTGCACCACCACTCAAACCATCTACAGTAGTGTAGCTCATACGAGCATTAAAGTCCAATGTCATCCACTGACTCAATTCTGCATTAATTTTAGCATTAATGTTATTCTTATTGAAGCCAGAGCCCAACATGATACTCTTTTCATCATTATGAGCGTAGCTTACATTATATTTTACCTGCTTGCTACCACCGCTTACATTCACATTATACTGAGCCTGATTTCCGGTACGTCCGAAAATATCATCCTGATAATCGTATCCTTCAACTGACTTCCAGATATCCATATCAGAATAGTTTCCATAATCAGTAGAACCTAATTCATGCTGATAAGCAACATAATCATAAGGACTAAGTACTTTTGTCAACTTTGTAACTTTCTTAAGACCAAAAGAAGCACCAAAATCAACTTGGGTTTTGCCTTCTGTTCCACTCTTAGTAGTTACAATAATAACACCATTAGCACCACGAGCACCATAAATTGCTGTAGAAGACGCATCCTTTAAAACATCGATACTTTGAATTTCAGATGGAGCAATATCACTAATACTTGAAACAGGGAATCCATCAACAATATATAAAGGAGAGTTATCCTGAGACAAAGAACCACCACCACGAACACGAATCTTCACATCTGCATCAGGTGAACCTTCGGTTGTTGTAATGTTTACACCTGCCAATTTACCAGTCAAAGCTTCAGTTGCACTAGAAACAGGAACAGCAGCGATATCTTCAGCACTGACAGAGGCAACAGAACCTGTCAAATCGCGCTTGTTAACCGTACCATAACCGATAACTACAACTTCTTCCAATGTTTCTGTATCTTCTTCCAAGATTACATTCAGTTGTTTTTGTCCTTCATACTTTACTTCCTTGTTCTTAAAACCAATGTAAGTAAAAGCAATGACATCAGACTTTTTCACTCCGCTAAGTGAGAAATCACCATCTATACCAGTTATAGTACCATTAGTAGTACCTTTCACTACAACGTTGACACCAATCATTGGTTCACCGTTTTTGTCCTTTACAATACCTTGTACCTGCAATCCCTGAGCAAAAGATGCAAGACAAAGCATGCTCATGATGAGCAAAGAAACAACGTTCCTTATTCTCTGTTGATAATACATAAAAAATGCGTTTAAAGATAATATTAAAAATTAGTTTGCAAATATCTCTTTAACACACATTTTTTATGTATAAATTTTGATTTTAAAAACGTAAAAATTGTTCTATTAGTACAAATCCCATGTATTCGAGAAAGTATAGAACTCAGATTTCACCAGCATCTTAACATCTTTATCAGATAATTGCCGTGCCCAACTTACACGCTGGCTTATATCAGCTCCTTCTCCCGTGTTCTTATACTCTGCATAACGAGCTGTCTTTTCGTTTTTAGGATTTCTCCAATTATCCCAACCAGCTTTTACTATATGCTTTCCTAATTCACAATTCATAAATAAAGTATAAGCGTACGGGCGCCATGGTCTTCCTAAATAAACTTTATCAACTCCCTCTTCTGCTGTTAACTTACAGTTATTAAAGATATATCCATACTTGATATTTTCAGGAGTCGATGCAGCTGTAACATAAGAATTTGCCTTACTGTGTATCGTACAATTCTCAAACCATGCAGTTGACGGTCCAAATATGAAATCGGTCGTTCCTTCGATATAACAATCTTCAAAATAAAGTCGAGTACCTGCAACTCCTGTATAGACAGTATCCTGATTACCCAAGAAACGGCAGTTAATAAAACGCAGACAATCTCCTTCTGTATGTAAAGCTACAGCCTGACCTAATTTAGGCGCATTGTTTTCTATCGTTATATTCCGAAAAGTTATATGGTTTCCTTCTACTTTGACTGTATATGTACGGAAGGTACCCATATTATTCATATTGGCATGATCTGCATTAGTTATAATCGTATTTTGCACATCCTCTCCTATGATTTCAACATTTTGCAGCCATGAAGGAATAATCAATTTTTCTTTATACGTACCCTTTTTTACATATATCTTTACATCAAAATCCATAAAAGCACGAACACTCTCCAAAGCCTCTGCTATCGTAGAATAATCGCCTGTCTTATCTTGAGCAACAACCAGCTCCCTAGGCTCAGCGAAACGTCGTTTTTCCTTAGGCAATCCTTCCCATTCCAAGCTGGCCAAAATAAAAGGTCCCACAGCTTTCGGGTCATTATCACGTACAAGTTCATTTATATAATAAGAATAATCTCCCATTCTGTAATTCTTTCCCCCTAATCCAGCAACAGCACATGCCTTTGTGATGGAAACAAGACCATTCTCATCAACTTTTATAAACTCATTCAAAATACCCTCATAGCCTTTACGGGCTACAGCAAAATATGATGAAGGTATATATCCCTTACGAACGGCCTTAAACAGAGAATAAACGAACATGCTGGAGCATGAAGACTCCAGATAGTTTCCAGGCTCTCCACTTTTATCCATAACCTGATACCACAAACCTTCCGGACTCTGATACTTTTTCAGAGTCTTTGCTATCTGATTCAAAATAACCAATACAGAATCACGTCCCGGCTCATGCAAAGGTATAAAATCAAGATTATCAACTATAGCCATTGTATACCACCCTAAAGCACGTCCCCAGCAATGTTGTGACTGACCGGTTGTTTTATCTGCCCATTTTTCTCGCTTGCTTACATCACATGCATGACGGAACAGTCCATTTGACGGATCATAGGTGTGACGTGCAACAATCTTTATCTGATTTATCACTTCCTGATAGGCATGCGGATCATTATTTCGATAAGCATATTCAGCAAGAAACGGCGTCCCCATATAAAGCCCATCCAGCCACATTTGATTAGGATAAACTTTTTTATGCCAAAAACCGCCATCTTCATTACGAGGCTGACCATCAAACTGCATTCTCAACAGATTTAAAGCCTTTTTATATTTTTCATCCTTAGTCTGCTCATAAATCCGGAAAAGCATTTTCCCCGAATTTATACGGTCTAAGCTATAATCTGTCAACTTATATTTCTTTATCGTCCCATCCTCATTTACCATTGTATCTGCATACGCCAGCGCATAATCATAAAATTTCGAATCGCCATATCGATCATACACATCCATCATAGCCCCCAATTCTAATCCATGGCAATAATCCCATTTTAAAGAAGGCTGAAAATCTACTTGCCAAGATTCTGGATTACGTACCATTTCCGATTCGGCCATTCGTACAGACCAAGGTTTCTGTTTTTTTGGAAAATCTTCTGTAGTCTGAGCCATACTTGTAATACAAAGCATAGCTCCCAAACACCCTAATAAAATACTTCTGTTTTTCATGATTCGATAATTACTTTTATAAATACAAATATAGCCAAAAGCACGAATCCGTATGTGGATTTTCTGTGCTTAAAGGTAGATTTATTATTCACATCCTTACAATAATCGTGTACGATAACGGGAAATATTTGTTTATTTCAATAAAGTTTTGAATTAAATCATATTTCCGTTGCAAATTAAAAGAAAAGAACGTATTTTTGGTGCAATTTAAATTTATAATTAAACCTAATATCACGATTCACAGAAAGACAAAAGCAAATTATGGAACAAGTTTTTAGCTATATCATCGGTCTGGGAGCAGCGGTGATGATGCC
>DXLM01000030.1 GCA_019414725.1 Bacteroides sp. | reverse complement strand
AAATCCACATTTAGTGGTTTTCATAGATGATATAAAAGATGTAAATTTGCCGGCAATAGGTCCGAAACTGGAGAATCATCCGCTTTTTCCCGAACGAACCAATATAGAATTCGTTGAAGTATTATCACATAACAAGCACAAGCCATTACAAGAAAAACAAATACATACGAGATATAACAAACTCACTATTATGGATTAAAAAGGTAAAAAGCAATGAAAAAGAGTTTTAGAAAAACAACATTTCTGTCGGCCTTGGCAATAGCTGTTCCGGCAATGGGCATGGCGCAGGACAAAGTGGAAGCCAGCGCAGGAGCCGATCTCGTAAGCGGATACATCTGGCGTGGCCAAGATTTAGGAGGTGTCAGTATCCAACCCACGTTGTCAGTTTCTTACAAAGGGTTCTCATTGTCTGCATGGGGAACAGCAGGTATCGAAAAAGAAGATACAAAAGAGATTGACCTCACATTAGGCTACGCCACAGGAGGTTTCAGTATCTCCGTCACAGATTACTGGTTCAATGGAGGACCGGGGTATTTTCATTACGGCTCACACAATACCAACCATACCTTCGAGGCACAAATAGGTTATGACTTCGGACCGCTGGCCTTGAACTGGTATACCAATTTCGCCGGAACCGACGGAGTGAATAACGGAGGAAACAGAGCCTATTCGTCCTATATCTCGGCTACCGTACCTTTCACACTGGCAGGGCTGGAATGGACAGCGGAAATAGGAGCGACTCCGTGGGGCACAGACTTTTACAACTATTCCGAAGCCCCTGTATGCAACGGTTCCAACGGTTTCACCGTATGCGACATCAGCATGGGAGCCGCCAAGGAAATAAAAATCACCGATTCATTCTCCGTTCCAGCTTTTGCAAAAGTCACCGTAAACCCACGCACTGAAGGGGCTTATTTCGTTTTCGGGCTAAGTTTTTAATCATAAAGAGCATAACCAGACAAGGATAACAACAAAGTATTAGTTTTTTAGAAGGTAAAAAGATTACATTATATACAAAATACAAATACAACAATAAAAAAATTGAAGCTATTATCTGTAAGACCCAATTCGAGGACGTAAAAGAAGCATTGCTCGAAGCCAAAATCGAATGGCTTTCCTATTGCAATGTAAAAGGCATTGGCAAAACATGTCAAGGACGCATTTGAATGCCGTCCGCATCCGTACAGAAGAACGCGGATATATCGCCTTGTACAATGCAGAACAGGAGAAATAACTCATTACACGGCCAAAACTACTCCACAAAGTAAAAATCATACTATAACTTAAGCGGAAAATTATGGATACAACTAATAAAAAGAGGTCGTCAGATGTAGAACAACCTCTTTTTATCAGGTAAACACATCATAAACAAGAAAGATGAATTACAAGCAAGGTACCTTCACAAATGCTGTATCCGGGAAATGCTTCTCTATATAACGACAAATATAAGTTTCTGTATCTGCTTGAATGATTTTATCCTCTCCTTCGGGAAACAGATTGTACATCACTGTATGAAGCTTTATCCCTCTCCGTTCTATAGCCTCAAAACTCAATAATGTATGGTTGATACTTCCCAATCGTCCCGAAGTAACAAAAACTAAGGGATAACCCGATTCCTGAACATAGTCTATAGTCAGATTATCTTCTGTCAACGGCACCATCAGCCCCCCGGCTCCTTCTACTAAAACAGCATCATAGCGCTCACTCAGCACCTCCGTGGCATGCTTTATTTTATCAAAATCAATGGCGCGGTTATCTATTCGTGAAGCCAAATGGGGAGAAGCCGGATAAGAAAATATTTCAGGTTTGGTAAGTCCCTGCTCATCCTCAGGCAAATACTCCATCCCCATCAGACGACGATGCAACTCAATATCCTCCGAATAACCTTCCGGATTTCCTGTCTGTATGAATTTTTGAGTAATAGTACGACATCCTTGTTTGTTCCAAAGATGTGCCAGATAGGCCGTGGCATAACTTTTACCAATATTTGTATCAATACCACTTACGAAAAATACATTCTGTTTCATGATTCTTTTTATTTCTATTGTCTTTTCTTTGCAATAATATAAATAGGATGATAAGTCAAAGTCACCGAACGACCATCACTGAACAAACGGGCATACTTGTCACAGAAATCCTGCAAATCCCTTTTAGTCCACGCTTGTTGCCTGACAGCAGCCACCCCGGTGTGTTTCAAGTGATAAAGCACTTCGAGCGGAGTACCGAAAGTCAGACAGATACGTTCCTCATGAGCCTTCACGATCTCATAGTATATGCGCAGCGCTTCTTCTAATTCCTCTAAAGAACGATAGTGAAGACCGCTGCCGGTAACCGATGCAACTTCTTTCAGATTATCCCTGCCGAACGTAGTAAAAGCAAAATATCCTTTCTGCTTCAACAAAGTATTACAACGTTCAAAAAACAGCTCGGGAGAAACAAACCACTGTAATGCCGAGCATGATACAATCAAATCCTGTCCTTTTGGAAAAGGAAGGGACTCGGCATCCCCTGCCAGAAAGGTAGCCTGCCCGCTTCCCAACAAATCGGTGAAACAAGAACTCATCTCCTGACAAATGTCATTCAACACCAGTTTTTCAGGATGGAGGGTTTCCATCAACCTGCGGGTAAGAAAGCCCGTCCCGCTACCAATTTCCAATATCCGGCTGCACGGACGGGGCAAATAATGATTTAGCATATCACTCATGCGGTATGCTATCTGCTTTTGTGCCACCGCCTCACGGTTATAACTCTCTACAGCGCGGGAAAAGCGACGGGTTATCAATTGCTTATTAATCATACGTTTTTGTTTTAAATAACAGACGGGCATAGCAAATCTCTCATTATTTCTTCTGAATAATGAGGAATATCATACTCTGCCACTTCCGTCCCTGTCCATGCATTTCTTTGGTTGACCGCCGTAAAAATCAAATCATTCTTGCCTATAACAGCCCGTTCCCATGCAAAACTGGGAACAGCGCAAGATTTTACCTGTTCTCCAATCCTCCGAAGCTCTTCTTGCAGTTCCTCTACCGCACGTTGCGGACGTTTCGACAAGAATGTTTCCAGATTCTCCTTTTTCAAACACATCCTGCGGATAAACTTTTCCAGCGCAACCTCATTCAAGCCTTCCAGTGTTCCTTCAAAAACTTGCTGCGGAATACCTTTCAAATCATCGACAGGAGTTACCGTGCCATTCAAAGCAACACGCTCACAAATAGGCAAGTCCATATCCTGCAATACCATAGACGCGGCCCATACTCCCATAGACCAGGCTATCAGGCGAATCTCCTGATAACCCTGCAACAACGTGAAATCAAAATCCAGCGAACGATAATCATAACAAACCAACAGATCGCTATTTTCGGGGCAATAATCCATGAAAGGACATTCATCCATTCCCCAACCGGCAAAAAAAAGTGTCAATCGGGGAAGATGCTTTTGTTGTATAAAATAATGTTTCATATCAATTCTATCAGACTTTTTATTTCTTCTTCAGTAATATCCGCTGTCAACGAAAAACGGATACGCGATGTTCCTTCGGGCACAGTGGGAGGACGCACCGGCAACGCATAAAAACCTTTACGCTGCAAGAAATCGGTCTTTAACACCGTATCACCGCTATCGCCTATCGTCATTGGCAGAATATGGCTGGTAGAAGGACAAGCGTAGCCTTTCTTTACCAACGCGTCTTTCAAAAGAGAGGATATTCTCTTCAACCTTTCCCTCCGGAAGCTGAAACTGTCCAAATGCTCCAGGATAAAGAATGTCCATAGCAAGTTGACAGGAGGAAGAGCCGTTGTAAATATGAATGTACGCATTTTATTGATCAAATAATCACGGATGGTCTTCGAACAAACAATATAGCCTCCTACTGAGGCCAACGCTTTACCAAAAGTTCCACATAAAAAATCGATGTCAGCCACACAATCCTGTTCTTCCGCACACCCCAGGCCATGTATCCCCCGCACCCCTACAGCATGCGCTTCATCCACATACAGCAATACATTATCATATTGTTGCTTCAAAGTGACCAAACGGCGGAGATCGGCCTCATCACCGTCCATACTGAAAATACTTTCGGTTACAATAATTATTCTATCATACCCGGCATGATTGGAAACCAGCAACTGTTCCAATTGGTCATATCGGTTATGCCGGTACCGGATACACTTGGCCGCCGATAAACGAATGCCGTCAATAATGCTGGCATGTACCAGTTTATCGGCAAGAATCAATGTACGAGCATCGCTCACTGCAGGAAGAATACCGGCATTCATGTGATAACCACTATTAAAAACCAACGCGCTTTCCTTCCGAAACAGTCGGGCAAGCAAATCCTCTATCTGAACATAGATATTAAAATTTCCTGTCAGCAGCCGAGAGGATGAAGAGGAAGGAAGAAAAGTGTCGGGAGTAAGACTTTGCAAGAATTCCGTACGTAATGGCAGGTAAGCAGCCAATCCCAGATAATCGTTGGATGAAAGGTTAAGCATCACTTTTCCATTCACCTCCACCTCTCTTCCCAAATGGCGGATAACAGGCAACTTACGAAGATTACTTTTATTTTCAAGCAGGGCTAATTCTCTTTCCCAGTCTGTTAATGAATTCATTTTTTCTATTTTTCCCAATACTATCACTTATTCTTTTAATTCTCCTACTATCTTTACCAGTGAATGCGTCAATTTGCTCAATTCTTCCGGCTGAATTATAAAAGGCGGCATGATATACACCAGTTTTCCAAAAGGACGTACCCATACTCCTTCTTCGACAAAACGACGTTGCATGAAAGCCATATCTACCGGTTTCTTCACTTCAATAACCCCGATAGCTCCCAATACACGCACATCAGCCACCTGCGGCAATAAAGCAGCAGGAGCCAGCTCCCTCTTCAATTGTGATTCAATAGCCTTTACCTTTTCCTCCCAACTATATGAAAGCAACAATTCCACGGATGCTTTCGCTACGGCACAAGCCAACGGATTTCCCATAAAAGTAGGGCCGTGCATAAAGACTCCCGGATAACCGCCGGAAATGGTATCAGCCACCTCATCACTGGCAAGGACAGCAGAAAAAGTCATGTATCCACCGGTCAGTGCCTTACCTATGCACATGATATCGGGCTGGACACCTGCATGCTCCCAAGCAAACAGTTTCCCTGTTCTTCCGAAACCTGTCGCTATCTCATCAAAGATTAACAACAGACGATATTGCCTGCAAAGTTTCTCTACCTGGCGCAAAAACTCAGGATGATAAAAACGCATTCCGCCCGCCCCTTGTACAATAGGTTCCAAAATCAATGCAGCCATTTCTTCATGATGCTGTTCCAATATTTCCTTCAAGGGTTCTATATCCTCTTCATACCAGATTCCGCCAAAGCGCGACCGAGGAGCAGGAACAAAATAACGCACAGGCAATGTAGGGCCAAAAATATGATGCATACCGGTCACCGGATCACAAACGGACATGGCATTCCACGTATCTCCATGATATCCGGACTGAATAGTTACAAAATTATTTTTCTTTTCCTTCCCTTGCGCATACCAATATTGCACGGCCATTTTCAGTGCCACTTCTACCGCAACCGAACCGGAATCAGCATAAAATATTTTCTGCATACGGGGAGGAACAATCTTCAGCAACAACCTGCCTAATTCGATGGCCGGATCGTGTGTCAGTCCGCCGAACATGACATGGCTCATACGGTCTATCTGTTCCTTGAGCGCTTGGTTCAATACCGGATGATTGTATCCATGTACCATGCACCACCACGAAGACATCCCTTCTATCAAACATCTTCCGTCCTCCAATTCTATATATACTCCATCCGCCCGCCTTACCTTATAAGTGGGCAGCGGATGAGTAGTCGATGTATAAGGATGCCATAAATGCTCCCTGTCAAAATTTTCCATATATTATTTCCTTATTGTTATAATAACTTTATAATGTATCAAAGCGAATACCCGGCCTCTTCTATCAATATTTTATCTTCTGATACTTTGGAACCTAATGTAGTCAGCAAATCTCCCACAATGGCAGAATTAATACCGATATACAATGCTTTCTTTACAGCTTCCACACTCATCTGTGAACGCCCTCCGGCAAAACGAAGAAAGGCTGTGGGATTGATAAAACGGAATAAAGCGATGGTTGTCAGAATCTCCGCCTCTGCAAGACGATCCATTTTTTCCAATGGAGTGCCGGGTATAGGCTGTAACAGGTTTATAGGAATAGACTGTACTTCCAATTCCCTCAGTGTAAAAGCAAACTCAATACGCTGTTCCATTGTTTCGCCCATGCCGATGATTCCTCCGCTGCATACATCCATCCCCACCCTGCGTGCTGCCTGCAACGTTTCTATTTTCTGTTCTTGTGTATGAGTAGAACATAGAGATGAAAAATAAGAGGGAGCCGTTTCCAGATTACAATGATAACGGGTGATGCCTGCCTTAAACAGCCGTTCCAATTCCGCTTCATCCAGTAATCCTAAAGAAGCGCATAACTGAATATGCGAATGCGCACGCATGTACTCTGTTGTCTCACATAGCCGGTCCATGTTACGGCTACCCGGTTTCCTGCCGCTGGTCACCAAAGAAAAACGGGATACTCCCTGCGCTTCGTTATACAAAGCATGGCGCAGACATTCTTCCTTCCCAACCAAATCATAAACATCCGCTTTTGTTTTATAATGTGCAGACTGTGCGCACCATTTACAATTCTCAGGACATTTACCGGATTTAGCATTGATAATGGAACACATATCGAATTTCCGAGAAGCCAGAACCCGTGTTATCTCATGAGCCGCATCATACAAATCCTGTTTCTCTGCCTGGCAGGACAGCCAACGGGCTTCTTCTACGGTAATCTTCTCACCGCCCAACACTTTGTTTCTTATTTCATTCAGCATCATATACAGTTCATATTAAGACAAAAAAAGCCGAAAAGATGCATGGCACATCTTTCCGGCAAACAAATATTTATTTAAATAAAAAAGACAAATCACGTCAGCCACCTGTGGTTGAGGCAGTTGGATCCGAAGCATTTGCAACATGGATTCAACAGGGGCCATTCCTTCTTCATATTCCTCTCCAGCATCCTCTTTCCGTGCGGAAGAGCAAACAGAGAATGCCGTGCAAACATTTGCCTGTTTACCCAACGATACATCGGCAATCTCCTTTTTCAGATTACCAATAGTTACATATTTGCCCAAGCTATAAAACATAGCGTACTTCTTCCGGCTCCAATAGCGGAAACGTATCGTATGTTTATTCTGGCACAATTGTTTCATGTTTTTTCGTATCTGAGATTGGCAAAGGTAAATAAAATATTCAATGCAGCAAACTTTTATATAGAAAAACACCGTTCCGCCTCTTACAACCTTAAAACCAGTTTTCCGAAAGCACAACGGTGAATTCTTAAGTCCTTTATATTATATTTCTGTTATTCTTCTTTCTTCGAAGCAGCTTTCTTGGCAACCGGCTTCTTTGCCGTCGCTTTCTTGGCCGCCGCCGGTTTCTTGGCAGCAGGTTCTTTCTTTACGGCAGGAGCCTTTTTGCCTTCAGCTTTCTCCAGTTTAGCCTGCAATCTCTCCACTTCCTTGTTCAAAGCCACCAATTCCTCGCCCTGATTCTTAATGGTAGTAAGCAACGAATTTAATTCTTCGTTATCCATATCTACCGGATACAACGAATTGACACGACTTATAAAATCACCCAAAATGTTCATATAGTTGGTGAAAGCATCATACGGAGAATCATAAATACCACGATTCAACCAAATACCGGTATTCTTAGTGGTCATGAAGCGGAAATTATTACTTGCCTGCAAATAATCCCAATCCTGCTTAATACGGCGATCATCGCACAAATGAACACGTTCTGCCACACTATAAAGTTTATTGAAAGCCTCACGCTGCATCACATTGCCTAACCACGGACTGATATCGCGTTCCTCGTCTATCCATGACATAGGATAAGGAACATCCACCTGATCCACAGATTTCAGTTTGGTAATGATATCGGTCGGAGTAGAGAAAGTAACCCCTCTTTCTTTTGCGCAGACAGGCAGTGCTTTCATAAATTCCAAAATATTGGAAGACAATGGCTGGGCGATACCCAAAGCAGAAAGTTCCATGAAAATATTGATAACCTGCTCCTCCTCCGGCAAAGCTGCAATCCAATCTATATATTTGTCGGCAAACAACGGATATTCATTCCATTCGGAATTAGAGAAACGCAGGCTGATGTCATCAGACAATTTGAAATCGCGAAGCAATAACTTCAAGTTCGGATTCATGGCGCAATGATACAGGTAGTGCGGGCTCTTCCAACCCAAAATATGTTTCGCGCCTTCAGTCAACATACCTTTAAAGCCCATATCGGCTATCGTAGCGCCAATATCATTCGAATAAATCAAGCTGGAGTTACGGAATACCTTCGGCTCCTTGCCAAATATTTGTTTAATCTTGGTACGCATACGTTCCACTTCTTCGCGGAAACAATCTTCATTAGCCAATGAGGAAAGACCGTGAGAATAAGGTTCGCACAAGAATTCGCAACATCCGGTCTCATTCAACTGATGCAACAACTCGATTACACCGGGCGCATGCACTTCCAACTGTTCCAGCGCCACACCCGAGATAGACAAAGCCACCTTGAAAGTATCACCGTGATTCTTTGCCATTTCAATCAACGCACTCAGCGCAGGAATATACGAGCGTTCGGCTATATCACTGATGCCGCGCTCATTTTCATAATCATCATAATAATAATGGTCACGGCCTATATCAAAACAGCGATAGCGTTTCAGATGGATAATTTGATGTATTTCAAAATAAAGACATATTGTTTTCATATCCTAGTTATTGTTTTATTATTTACCATAGTTTTTTAACACCTGCTCATAGAGGGCACGGATTCTCAAGCCGACTTTCTCCCATGTAATGCCATCCACCTCTTTCTTTCCTTCTTCCTGCAGATATTGGAAAAGAGAAGGATTCGTACAAATAGAATAGATGGCATCGGCCATAGCGTTGATATCCCAATAATCTGTCTTGATTACTTTATCCAAAATTTCACCGCAACCCGATTGCTTTGAGATGATAGAAGGAGTTCCGCACTGCATAGCCTCTAAAGGAGCAATACCAAAAGGTTCTGACACGGAAGGCATTACGAATACATCACTGTTTTTATATGCTTCATAAACCTGACGCCCACGCTGGAACCCCGGGAAATGAAAACGGTCTGCAATACCTCGTTCCGCAGCCAGATTGATCATGGCGTCCAGCATGTCTCCCGATCCTGCCATTACAAAACGGATGTT
Source organism: Bacteroides sp. (assembly GCA_019414725.1). Lineage (GTDB taxonomy): Bacteria > Bacteroidota > Bacteroidia > Bacteroidales > Bacteroidaceae > Phocaeicola. The sequence continues at coordinate 26,462 of DXLM01000030.1, read as the reverse complement.
ACGGGTACGCTTCAAGACCAATGCGGCGGCTTCCACAAAATACTCGGGTCCTTTCTGCATCGTGATACGCCCCAGGAAAGTCACCACTTTTTCTTTCGAGTGATCAGGACGAGGAATGTCCAGCAAATCTTGCGAAAGCGGATAAACGGCATTGTGCATGGCAAAACATTTGCGCGGGTCTTGATGATATTGGTGAATAACAGTCTGACGGGTCAGCTCGGACACACACATAATACAGTCGGCATGATCCATGCCATTCTTTTCCATAGCATATACTGTAGGATTCACTTTACCGCGCGAACGGTCAAAATCAGTAGCATGCACATGGATGCACAAAGGTTTGCCACTTACCAGCTTGGCATGCACACCAGCCGGATAAGTCAGCCAGTCGTGCGCATGGATAATATCAAATTCTTGCTGGCGCGCAACCACACCGGCAATAATAGAAAAGTTATTGATCTCATCATGAAGGTTTCCCGGATAGCCACCGGCAAACTCCATACACCCCAGATCATTGACGTGCATATATGAGAAATCAGAATAGATATGATCACGGAAAGCATAATACTGTTCCGGAGTCGAAGTCGAAAGACGTGACTTTAAGTAATCATAATCCACATCACGCCACACAATGGGCACTTGGTTCATGCCTATAATGTTCAGAAACTTTTCTTCGTCGCCACAAGGTTTGGGCAAACAGAAGGTTGTTTCCATATCACCTTGCAGACTCAGACCTTTTGTTATACCGTAAGATGCTACAGCAAGACCACCATATATTTTGGGAGGAAATTCCCATCCAAACATTAATACTTTCATACAGGTCCCTCCTTTCAATAATTGTATTTACTCAATAAATATAATACTCGTAATATCTCTGCCACATTCATAGCGAATGATACAGCTCCACGACCTTTGAAAGGCGGGTTACCATCAAACAGTTCAGGTATAGAGCCAATACAATGAGAAGTCATTTCGTCTTCGTAGCCTATCAGCTGACGCTCCACAAATCCTATGCCACTCATCTTATAAATACGAAGGTAAGCTTCAAAATAGAAGCCAGCCAGCCAAGGCCATGCGGTACCTTGATGATAAGCATAATCACGCTGCATCTGAGGACCCACATAGTTCGGGTTGTAACCGCCACTCTTCGGGCTGAGCGAACGGAGCCCTTTCGGGGTAAGCAGTTCTTTGGTCACAATGTCCAACACCCCTTTCTTCTGACGGGCATCAAGCGGAGAATAGTCGAATGCTACAGTAAATATCATGTTCGGACGCACGCTCCAGTCCATCATATTGCCATCCACATAATCCAGTAAATAACCATACTCATTCAAGAAAGTATCCACGAAAGCCTTTCCCGTCTTTTCTGCCAATACATTTAACGTTTCAGCCAAATTATTGTTTCCACCTTCGCCCAACAGTTCACTTGTAAAACGTAAGGCATTATACCACAAAGCATTAATTTCTACGATATAGCCTGTACGAGGAATCACAGGACGTCCGTTTGCGGTAGAATTCATCCATGTGATAGCCTTTTCCGTTCCGTTGGCATATAGCAGACCGTTTGAATGCAAGAAAAGGTTCGGATGATTCTCCCGGCGAAGGTATTCCATAATGTCCTGCAACAATGTACCATATTTCTCACGGCATTGGTCACGCGACACCATCTTGGCATATTGCTGGATACACCACACCGCCCAAAGCAAAACATCAGGATGCTCCATTTCATACACTTTAACATCATCAGGCTCATCATTAATAAAGTCATGAATTGCCTTGCGGGCCGTTTCCATCACCATTTCAAACTTAGCCACTTCATCAATCGCCAATGTCAGTCCCGGCAGGGAAATAAACATATCGCGCGCACGGCATTTAAACCACGGATATCCTGCCAGAATATAAAACTCATCTCCCTGTTTATTTAAGAACTGATGGGCAGCATTTATCAGACAGTGCTGGAAATTATCACGCGGAGTACGTTCTTCCACCTCCTCTTCAAAGGTTCTCTTTAATGTACGGGTACCGGCCTCGGAAACACCTCCTGAAAAGACAATGCTTTCACCTTTCTTTATGTCCACTTCAAAATAACCCGGAACATACAAATCTTCATTAAAATCATATCCTCTCTCCTGCTCTTTGGGATACTCAATTCCCCGATACCAATCCGGCTGATAGTGGAATTCGTTCTTCTTGTTCAATTGCATATATAATTCGGGATAGCCCGGATACATGCATGTCTTGATCCCATTGTCCACCTCCTGATAGTCACGGCTGGCTTGTGCGTTCTCATGAGTATACTGACGGACGCTGCGGAAAGCCAGAAACGGACGCAAACGCAACGTAGTGGCCGAATGTGCCTCCAGCAAAGTATAACGGATTAAAATTCTATTTTCATGATGAACGAAAAGCTTTTCCTTCTTCAGAATCACACCACCTACCCGGTATATAGTGGTAGGAACTTTCTCACACTCGAATTCCCGGATATACTTGTGTCCCCTGGGGCTGTAATTGTCACCCTGATACTTATGAAGCCCCAGGTTAAATTCAGCGCCGTGTTGTATCACTGTTTCATCCAACGACGATAACAATACATGGTTTTCATCATCCAGCTCAGGCACCGGAATGACAAGCAATCCATGATATTTTCTCGTATTGCAATCAACAATGGTTGTACAATGGTAAGCCCCTGAACGGTTTGTGCGGAGAATTTCTTTCGGTAATGATTCCCCGAGGTTCGTCATAAGAGTCTTGTCAAATCGTAAGTAACTCATAGTTGTTATTTTAAGGTTATAAATCAAATTTCCATATCAATTTGTGTCACATATTATTTTTGTATGCAACGCTCAAAATTAGTAATTAAATGGATAAAGCAAAATTAAATAGCAAAATATTTTTCATTTTTCGCTCAAATATCCGTAGTATTGCACAGAAATCAGCATAATTATGACAAAATGAAACTTGAAATTCAAAAAATTCTATTGGCTTTTGCTCTTCCGTTATTACTTCTTTTCATTCTGTACACCCTGCGTACAATGGAAAGTGTCATGAATTGGGATTTTATCACCTGGGGCATATATCCCAAAGAAACCAAAGGAATAATGGGGATTCTCACTTCTCCATTGATACACGCCGATTGGGGACATTTATTTGCGAACACTTTCCCTCTTCTTTTTTTATTATGGTGTCTGCTCTACTTTTATCGTGATTTGGGCATTGGTATACTTTTTTTCATCTGGATAGTCAGTGGAATACTTACATTTATAATAGGCAAGCCTGGATGGCATATAGGTGCCAGCAGTATAATTTATTCACTCGCCTTCTTTCTGTTCTTCAGTGGCATTCTCCGCAAACACGTTCCTTTAGTAGCCCTGTCATTGCTTGTCACCTTTCTATATGGCAGCCTGGTATGGAACATGTTCCCGCAGTTCGCTTCCTCCACCACTTCTTGGGAGGGACACTTGGGGGGCGCAGCGGCCGGAATAGCCGCAGCTATATTGTTCAGACACAAAGGCCCTCAACAACCGGAACTTTTCATTGACGAGGAAGAAGAAGATAACAGGAGTTATCCGGAAGACGAAGAAGTCATTACAAATCCGGACCAAGAAAAGAAAGAATGACTAAACCAATCTTTCCGCCTCATGAAGTCCAAAGGACCGGAAGGGATGAAAAAAGCAATAACCCGCTAACGGAATTAAACGAATGCTCATATCCTCCCTATTGTATAAGCCTTTTCTATCTTCAGATTAAACCTTTTTATACGGATATATTCTATCTCCATAGCCTTTGGAGTTATCTCCCAAGGCTATGGAGTTAACTCCAAAGCTTATGGAGATAACTCCAAAGGCTTGCGGAGATAAAACAGGCAGGAAGAAAACCCTTAACCATACGTCAGGAAAGGTTTAGGAATCCGAATAAAATATTTTAAGGATGAATCTGATTACAAGACCACACACTCCTTACAGAAAAAAGTCTCCCTACGCCCTTCTTTTAAAAAGAAAAACTATAAAACCTTGTTTCAGGGAAGCACACCTTTGGAACAACAAAAGGTCCGGACTTGGAAAAGCCCGGACCTTTATTTTATATCCATCAATACAAGATATTAATACACCTCTACCTTTGCAGCAGCAGCCTTGCACTTGTCACGCAAAGCGTCCAAGTCACTGCCATTAGGAGCATAACAAACCACAACTCCCATACGGCGGTTCAATTTTGTATAAGGTTTACCAAAAATACGGAGATAAGTATTTGTCTCCTTACAAACTTCCTCTTCACCACGATAACGGGGAGCTTCCTTGCTGGCAATTGGAGAAAGAATCACTGCACTGGCCCCTATGCGTTCTTGTGTAATTTCAGGGATAGGAAGTCCTAACACCGCACGCAGATGCAACTCAAACTCATTTAAATTCTGAGTACCTGCCAAAGTCACCATTCCGGTATCATGCGGACGGGGAGAAAGTTCGGAGAAATAAACTCCGTTTTCATGACTCAAGAAAAATTCAACTCCCCAGATTCCCGCACCGGTCAAAGCCGCCGTCACTTTATCGGCCATACGCTGTGCCTCCTTCAAATGTTCGGGATCAATGTGCGCCGGCTGGAAACTTTCCCTATAATCTCCCCCTTTCTGTACATGTCCGATAGGCGGACAGAACAAAGTAGGACCGTTTTTCTGAGTGACGGTGAGCAAAGTAATCTCACTATCGAACTGAATAAATTCCTCAATGATCAATTCTTTAATATCTCCACGACTGCCTTCACACCCATAATGCCATGCCTGTTCCAACTCATCCACGCTCTTGACCAAAGACTGGCCTTTGCCGGATGAAGACATCAAAGGTTTCACCACACAGGGAAAACCAATCTCTTTTGCGGCCTCCTGCAATTCTTCCAAAGACTTGGCATAGAAATACTTGGCTGTCTTTAATCCTAATTCCTTAGCTGCCAAATCACGAATGGCCTTGCGGTTCATCGTGAAATTCACTGCACGGGCACTCGGCACTACTTGAATACCTTCCTGTTCCAAATGATACAGACGTTCGGTACGGATAGCTTCAATTTCAGGCACAATTATATCCGGCTTGTGTTTGGCTACCACAGCATCCAACGCATCACCGTCAAGCATACTGAACACTTCAAATTCATCAGCCACCTGCATGGCCGGAGCACCTGCATAAGAGTCGCAAGCAATAACATACTGCCCTTTACGTTTTGCCGCAATGACGAATTCCTTACCTAATTCGCCAGAACCCAGCAATAAAATCTTCTTAGTCATAGTATTTATATATGTTTGATATTCCTTACAAAAAACGGAGAGTTGAGAACAAGACACCTCTTGATTCCCAACTTTCCATCTGCAAAGATAGTGTATTTTATAAACTATACGATATCATTGAAGCAATATTTGGATCATTCAGTACAAAGAAAACACCCACTCCCAACGCGATGAGCCACAATACGATAAATATAATTTTGGTTACAATGGACATGGGTTGCCAACCTCCAAAATGACGCATCAGCATGTGTATCAGTCCTATAATAGGAATACCGATAACCAGAATACCTGCTACGGACATAGCGACAGTCAACCCCGGAGAGCTACCCACCGTAGCCCAATTAACCGCAGGCAGCACCTCATAAAGCACAGCCGGCAATGCAGCAATCAGTCCCGTAGCCGCCATCAGCAATGCAAAAAAGACAATCAATAATACAAACAATACAGGCGCACAGCAAATAGCAATGAAAACAAGCAGGAACTTGATAAGGAACCCTGCCACAGACACAATCCCCTCCCCTATCTTTTGCAAGATACTCCTAGGACGGTCTGAGCGTACATAATCATTCACTTTTTCAAATCCGTCTGTTACAGTCTTGCCTATATTCTCCACATTAATAGCAGCCCCCTTCATGGCGAGTTTCTCGGGAGCGGTACGCGCCATAGGAATAATAATCCACGCTATGATATAAGCCAATATCACCCCATGAACAAAGAAACCAAGAACCAATAGAATGATACGTACCCAAGTAACATCCCATCCCATATAAGCAGCCAGTCCGGAAGCCACTCCACCTAGTACCTTATTGTCCGGATCACGAAACAAGCGGCGCATAGTGGTTCCTTTTTGTTTTTCCGAACCCGATGCTTCTCCACTTTCTTCATCGGAAAGATCTTCGGGTTTACCCATCCGGGCTATGATTTCTTCCACATCTTCAATGGTAATAACCTGTTTACCTTCATTCAAACGGTCGGTAAACAGCTCAGAGATACGTAATTCTATATCATGTACAATTTCTTCCGCTCCCTCCTCACGACAGAAGTGAATACGCAGGTTAGTTAAATAGTTATCCAACAAATGGTAAGCGTCTTCGTCTATATAATAAACGGTACCTCCTAAATTTATGGTTAAAGTCTTTTTCATTGTATCCTGTTTTTAATTGTTTTTTAAATGATTCACTGTATTCGCCAGCTCCTCCCAGGCAGCCTCCAGTCCGCTAAGGAATGTTTCACCCTGAGGAGTGAGACTATAATATTTACGAGGTGGTCCCTGAGTGGACTCTACCCATTCGTATGAGAGCAGGTCATCGTTTTTCAGCCGGGTAAGCAGCGGATAAAGCGTCCCTTCTACTACAATGAGCCGGGCTTCTTTCAATTTTTGAATGATATCCGAAGCATATGACGGCTCTTTGTGCAACAACAATAAAATGCAGTATTCCAGCATTCCTTTGCGCATCTGAGATCGTACATTGTCTACATTCATAATCTATAATACTTTGTTTGGCACAAATATATGTATTATACAAGTACCTTGTATTACATAGTTCTACTATTTTGCATAAATTAATATTTAAACAAGAAAAAGAAAGGAAGCCCCTTTTTTTCTTGCAAAAAGTTTATCTTTGCCTCTCGTTATAACACTAAAAAGATATAAAGATCATGTTTACCATAAAAAAGGCAACGACCAATGATATTCAGTTGATTAACGAGATGGCTCAGATCGTGTTTCCAGCTACCTACCGGGAAATTCTTTCAAAAGAACAATTGGATTACATGATGGACTGGATGTACTCTCCGAAAAACCTGCGTAAACAAATGGAAGAGGAAGGGCACATCTATTACATAGCTTACAAAGATGGAGAAGCTGCCGGATATGTTTCCATACAGCCCGAAGGAGAACATTTATTTCATCTGCAGAAAATCTATGTACTTCCCCGTTTTCAAGGTTGCCGGTTGGGCAAAGCACTATTTGAGCAGGCCGTCAAAGCAATTAAAGAAATCCATCCCGGACCTTGCGAAATGCATTTGAATGTAAACCGTAACAATAAGGCTTTACAATTCTACCAACATTTGGGAATGGAAAAAGTTGCAGAAGGAGATTTCCATATAGGCAACGGATATTATATGAACGATTATATCATGGGACTGAAAATCTAACCCTATCTTACAAAAACAAAATGGACGAATATCGTATCAATGGATTGACCATAAAAGAAAATTTGCTGCAACTGGCAGAAAATGGAAATAAAAAGTTCACCGAATCGCTGCATCCGGGAATAGAAAATGTATTGGGTATCCGCATCCCTGCCCTAAGGCGGTTAGGAGCACAAATTGCCAAAGATGACTGGGAGAGTTATCTACAGACTGCGGATACTTATTATATGGAGGAACGTATGCTACAAGGTATGGTAATAAGTAATCTGAAAATGAAAGACACGGAAGCATATCTTTCACTGGTTGCCCGGTTTATTGCCATCATCAACAGTTGGTCTGTTTGTGACACCTTTGACTTTTACGGCAAACAACGGTTTGTGGACAAGAACAAGAAAAGGGTCTGGCTATTTTTGGAAGACCGGATGAAATCCGACAAAGAATATGAAATACGTTTCGGAGTAGTAATGGCAATGGCTCATTATATTGACGAAGAGTATATAGACAACGTATTGCAATGGATGGACCGGATCAGTCACGAAGGATATTATGTGAAGATGGCTGTAGCATGGGCTTTATCCGTATGTTATGTCAAGTTTCCTCAAAAAACGATGAACTATCTGAAGGAAAATCATTTAGATGACTTTACTTACAATAAGGCACTACAAAAAATCATAGAATCTTATCGGGTAAGCACGGAGGACAAAGAAATCATCCGCAGCATGAAAAGAAAAAACAAATAATGTCCATTTACCGCAAAGAGGCTTTGAATCCTTCCGAAAGAAATTCACCATTCATATTCGGAAAGATCCAAACCGCTCCAGCAGCTATTAATAATCGGGAAAAGTTATTCCTCCCAAACCAAATAAGCTGAAACCAGCCAATGATTCAATTTATTGCCATCTACCTGTTGTGCCTCAGGGATACTTACCTTAAAAGAATGTTTACCGGCCGACAAGTCACCAATAACAGCCTCCTCAGGCATCACATCGCTACCCGGACACCAATTGGAACGGGACAAATCCGAAGAAGCCAAAGGTTCTTCAATCTCTTTTGTCGTATACCCCTTATCACCTATATATGCGGCAACTCGTGGTATCAGCCATACTCCCGTGGCCGGATTAAAACGGCGGAAAGAAGCACAGTCATCACGCCAAGGAATGAAATTCAACACCTCCTTGCCATCAACAGACACGATGTTCCGTTTCTCCACAAACTCATCTCCGCCACTATGTCCTCCGTGACCTGTTACAATATACTTCAAACGAACATTCTTGGCAGCTTTCGGCATATCAAAATCCATCACCACATCTTTGCGTGAGAAAATATCCGGATAAGTCTGTCCGATATAATACACCGTATTCATCAAAGGCTTCACACGGCGCTCCGGCATCACGTCGCAAGTGATCTTACTCTCCTTCACATCCAATTCCATACTGGCCACATACCCCTCGGCAGTCCATGTATCAATATAAATTCCCACGTATGCCTCTCTCTCCAATGCCGGATAAAGATCGGTAATATCCTGCACCCAAGTCACACTCTTTTCCCATTTCGGGATATATACAGGACGCCTCTTGCTGCTCAAAGAATCATTATCCGAACTATAATACCCCACACCGAACGGGGTCATAAAACGCATCAGTTCAAGGGTAGGCACATAATCCTGACCCGGAACAATACCAATCATTTTTTCATATTTGGTACTGTCTACCGCAGGAAACGCCCTCTTGCCTTCGGCTATATTCATCAGATTAATCACCGATTCTTTGGGAAGCACAAAACAAGAGCCAGATTTATCCCAACGGTCACCATTGGAAGCTACAGTTACTTTCAGGGTAACATCCACATCCCTTTTATAATCGGGCAAGGTTATTTTCTTTAAAATGATACGCCCGTTTACCAGACGGATCACTCCGTCAGCATTGGCAGGAGTATAATTAGGGAAAGAATCGGGACGAAAACAAACAGGGGTTTTGTCGAATACTTGAATATGAGTATTTCCCAATGCCGGTAATTCTTTGTGATTTGCAGCATCGGCCGGCATCATAAAAGTTGCCGCCACAGCCAGTGGGGCAATAAAGGTCAGCAGGTTCATTCTTTTTAATTATAGGTTAGTAATCAAGGGTATATAAATTAATTTCACAAAAAACTACACGGACCTACACAAATCGTCCGATCTGTATAAATCCATGTAGTCTATAATAAAAAAAGGAATTATTGATGCTGTTCACGCAACAAATCATTCACAGTCTTCACCGGATTAAAGGTACTCAACGGCACTTCAACAAAAACAGTGTTCCAGTCACTCATTGCGCCGTTCCACAAGCCCGGAAGCTCCAATGCTTTCAGTTCTCTACCGTTCTTTGATTTATAAGAGATAAAACCTGTAGCCTTATCCACATACTTCACCAAGTCGAATTTGTTTCCTTTATAATCGCGTACCGCACACACCAAATCCACCGGATTAAAGTGAGTACCTTTCTCGAACATCTCTTTCTTGGCCGGATCATTCATGTCAATCTGAGAACTTTCCAAAATTTGCAGTGAAACAGTACCATCCGCATTATAAGCCAGGAACGGGCCGCCTCCCGGTTCACCCACATTCTTCACCATACCGCATACACGCATCGGACGGTTTAACTTCTTACGCAGATAAATAACCAAATCGGCATCTTCCAGATCCTTGATATCCGGTTTGCGGCAACATAAAGTCTGCTGTAAGAAACGAATGATCTCTTCCAGCTGCGCATGTGTATATTTACCGCCATCCAGTAATTCCAAATATTCAAATACCTGCTTCTGCAGAGTAACCAGTACCCCCGCAATCAGCTTTTTATACGTAACAGTATCCTCTTTCAAGCGATCGGGCACCACATTATCTATATTCTTGATAAAGATAACATCGGCATCCAGGTCATTCAGATTCTCAATCAGCGCGCCGTGCCCTCCCGGACGGAACAACAGTTTGCCTTTATCGCGGAAAGGTTTGTTCTCCATATCGGCAGCAACCGTATCCGTACTCGGTTTCTGTTCAGAAAATGACACATCATATTCTACTCCATACTTCTTTGCATAAACGGCAACCTTCTCTTCCACCAGCTTTGTGAACAATTCACGATGTTCCGTAGAAACGGTGAAATGCACATTCACTTTTCCGGTTCTGCCTGCCGCATACAACGCGCCTTCCACCAAATGTTCTTCCAGCGGCGTACGCACACCATCCGCATACCGATGGAATTTCAACAACCCCTTCGGTAATGCCCCATAGTTCAAGCCGGCAGCTTCCAGCAGATTGGCTACTATAGGTTTATAATCCTTCCCGGCCATCAAAGCATCAATATTCTTTCCTGTATTATCCATACAAGCCGCATTCAAGTCATTGTAGAATGCGAAGCTATGAATATGGTCGAAAAATTTCTTTTCGAAATCTGTCTTCGGAGTATTGTAATCAGCCCCCAGGAATTCGAACAAATTCTTGAACATGCGGCTGGCAGCACCAGAGGCGGGTACAAACTTCACGATGGTTTTCTCACCTTCCTTATATGTATCCCATGCTTCCAAATAATTTTTCATTTCAATTTCGGCGGGAGCCATGATTCCCTTTTCAACAGAAGCGGCCGCATCCAGCTTCAAAAATGGGAAACCCTTTTCAAAGCAAGCCAGTTGTTCTGCAATCTGCTGCTCGGAAATTCCTTTTTTCACTAATAAGTCTTTGTCTTCAGGTGTTAACATAAGTACATGATTTTATATGGTTTAAATAAATTGTTACCTTATTCTTTCACTATTAATTGCCCAAAAATACAAAAAAATGCGAGAACACTACCTAATAAATAAAGAAAAAAACTACCTTTACCCTCGAAAAGATTTCACGTGTTATGGAAGAAAAAGCATTTTTCACAGCCAAAGAGCGTGAGCAACTGTTCGCCCTCTATAAACGATTGCTGCAATTATCCGGCGACACCTTGCAGAAGGGTGATTGCCATAAGTTAAAAATACACCTCATAAAAGCAGTTGCCGAAGGTAACCTGCCACGAAATTGTTTCGGGATGAATCCTATCATCAAAGATATGCAGACCGCTGTCATCGTGGCCGAGGAAATTGGGATGAAACGGGCTTCCATCCTGGGGATCATGCTGCACGAATCGGTAAAGAACCATTTATGCACCTTAGCATCTGTACAACAGGAATATGGAGAGGATGTAGCGGGGATCATACGCGGTCTTGTGAAAATCAATGAGCTATACTCCAAAAGCCCTACCATAGAATCGGAAAATTTCCGCAACCTGCTGCTCTCCTTTGCCGAAGACATGCGTGTTATTCTGATCATCATTGCAGACCGCGTGAACCTGATGAGACAGATAAAGGAGACTCCCAATATAGAAGCACGCACCCAAGTAGCCAACGAAGCTGCCTATCTGTACGCACCGCTGGCACACAAGCTGGGGCTATACAAACTGAAATCGGAACTGGAAGACCTTTCCTTGAAATATACCGAACACGACGTATATTATCATATAAAGGACAAACTGAACGAAACGAAAGCCTCCCGTGACAAATACATAGCCGCCTTTATCGAACCGATACAGCATAAGCTGGAAGAAGCAGGATTGAAGTTCCACATGAAAGGGCGTACCAAGTCCATCCATTCCATCTATCAGAAAATGAAGAAACAGAAATGTCCCTTCGAAGGAGTGTATGACTTGTTTGCCATCCGAATCATTCTGGACTCTCCCGTCGACAAGGAAAAACAAGAATGCTGGCAGGTATATTCCATTGTGACCGATATGTATATGCCCAATCCCAAACGTCTGCGCGACTGGCTCTCCGTACCCAAAAGTAACGGATACGAATCCTTGCATACCACTGTAATGGGGCCTGAAGGCAAATGGGTGGAAGTACAGATACGCACCGAACGCATGGACGAGATAGCGGAACGTGGTCTGGCAGCCCACTGGCGTTACAAAGGCGTAAAAGGAGAAAGCGGTCTGGATGAATGGCTGACCTCCATCCGGGAAACACTGGAGAATGCCGACAGTGACCTGGAAGTGATGGACCAGTTCAAACTGGAATTATACGAAGACGAAGTATTCGTATTCACCCCCAAAGGTGACTTGTACAAGATGCCGAAAGGAGCGACCGTACTGGACTTTGCTTTCGCCATCCACAGCAAACTGGGTTCCAAGTGTATCGGAGCAAAGGTGAACGGAAAGAACGCACAATTAAAGCAAACGCTGAACAGCGGTGACCAGGTAGAAGTCATGACTTCAAACACCCAGACACCCAAACGCGACTGGCTGAACATCGTCACCACTTCGAAGGCAAGAACCAAAATACGCCAGGCCATCAAAGAGATAGAAGCCCGCCAGACAGAGTTCGCCAAAGAAACCATAGAACGTAAATTCAAGAACCGCAAACTGGAATACGATGAAGCAGTGATGATGCGCCTGATAAAAAAGCTGGGATACAAAACCGTAACCGAGTTCTACCAGGACATAGCCAACGAGACAAGAGATGTGAACGACATCATCGAAAAATACCTGGAACTGAAGAAAAAGGAAACGGAAAACCGGGAAGATATTGTCTATCGCAGCGCCGAGAATTTCAGCATGCAGACAGCACAGGACGACAAGACCTTCAAAGAGGACGTACTGGTCATTGATCAGAATTTGAAAGGACTGGACTTCAAATTAGCCAAATGCTGTAACCCTATCTATGGCGATGATGTATTCGGATTTGTAACCATCAGCGGAGGAATCAAAATACACCGTACCGACTGTCCTAATGCACGGGAGTTGCAATCACGTTTTGCCTACCGTATCGTAAAGGCGCGTTGGGCTGGGAAAAGCCACGGCAAACAATACCCCATCACGCTGCGCATCGTTGGCCATGACGATATAGGAATTGTGACAAATATCACCTCCATTATCAATAAGGAAAACGATATCCTGCTCCGTTCCATCAGCATCGACTCGCACGACGGGCTGTTCAGCGGCATGATGACCGTAATGGTAGATGATACTTCAAAGCTGGAATCATTAGTAAAAAAGATAAAGACAGTAAAAGGAGTAAAACAGGTAAACAGAGGATAAACTCACCCCAAACTTAAAAAAATGAATGAACTGCATAAACGACTAAAAAGCTTTACATACGCCTGGAAAGGCGTATGTAGTTTTTTAAGCAAGGAACACAATGCCTGGATACATTGCACAGCCATCATCGCCGTAACCATTGCAGGCATCCGGTTTGAAATAACACGCACCGAATGGCTTGTCATCCTCCTGTGCTTTGCAATGGTACTGGCTGCCGAAGCATTCAACACAGCCATAGAACGCCTGGTAAACCTGGTATCACCAGACTACCATCCCATAGCCGGAGACGTAAAGGACATAGCGGCAGGAGCCGTACTGATTTGCGCCATCTTTGCCGCCCTCATAGGGTTGATTATCTTTGTCCCTTATTTTTAAAGGTGTTAATTTACCATTTATTTCACTAACAGTTAAAGACCTTTTATAAAAAAAACAGTAATTTAGCCCCGATAATTTTTAAAAAGTGGAACTAATGAAGAAAATTTTGCTTTCAACATTATTGTTGATTATAGGGTTAACCACATACGCAGCCGTATGGCAATCTCAAGGAGAAGCAGAAATAACCTTTGAGAAAACAACACATAACTTCGGTTCATTCCCCGAGTCTAGCCCGAAAGTTACTTGCGTTTTCAAATTCAAAAATTCGGGAGACGGTCCCTTGGTCATTCATCAAGCGATCGCATCTTGCGGATGTACTGTTCCCCAATATCCTAAAGAGCCCATCAAACCGGGTGAAAGTGGACAGATAACAGTGACTTATAATGGAGCCGGCAAATTTCCGGGACATTTCAAGAAATCAATCACTATCCGCACAAACGGGAAAAATGAAATGACACGTCTTTATATAGAAGGTGATATGACCCCGAAAGGCACAGTTGCAGAATAGAATTCTCACATCATAAGAGAGAGGATGTATCAAAACAAAAGAAGATTCGAGTTTGATACATCCTCTTTTTATATCCGGAAAACACTGCCCCGCCTGCCTGTATCCAAGTAAAGACAAAAAAATAAGAAAAAAAGAACATTTTTCCCCAATAATAAGCCACTCTTATTCTGATTAAAATAACGTACTTTGCAGCAAATTTAAGAGAACAATGACAAACAAGCTATTATTCTTTGTCCTGCTGGCCCTCTGTTTCAGTGGCTGTGACATGCTGGAAACCCATCCATACGATGTACATATTACAGGAGAAAGAGAACTGACCAACAAAAACATCCAGTTGATAGAAAACAAAATGCAAGGCAAAAAAACAATCCGCTTTGCCATGATCAGTGATACCCAACGATGGTACAACTCTACCGAAGATGTTGTAAAAGCCCTCAATGCCCGTGGTGACATAGACTTTGTCATTCACGGAGGAGACCAGTCCGATTTCGGCGTCACAAAAGAATTCATATGGATGCGGGACATATTTAACAAATTCCAGATGCCCTACGTATGCCTTTTAGGCAACCACGACTGCCTGGGTACAGGTGAAGACGCATACAGAGCCATTTATGGAGATCCCAACTTCGCCTTCACAGCCGGAAATGTACGCTTTATCTGCCTCAATACCAATGCGATGGAATATGATTATTCGGAACCGGTTCCCGATTTCAATTTTATAGAAAATGAACTGAACAACCTGTCGCCTGAAATAGAAAAAACGGTATTCGCAATGCACGTAAAACCTTTTGAATTTGTATTCAACAACAATGTAGCAAAAATCTTCCAACTATACGTCAACCAGTTCCCCAAGGTCCAGTTCTGTCTTTACGGCCATGAACACAAATTCGCAGTAGATGATCTATTCAACGACGGAGTTCTGTATTTCCAATGCCCCTGCATAGACAAACGCATCTACTTATTATTCACCATTAAAGAAGATGGAACCTACGATTATGAAACAGTTGAATTTTAAAAAGATATTTCTGAACCTATTGTGGCCACTATTGCCTTTTACGGCACAAGCCCAAGAAAATAATACACTTTACTCCATCTTATCCAAAGACAGCATACTTGTCTCCTCTCCTTCCGTTCAAAACCAAGAGGAAGATATTGTAACCCAAATGCCAAACCGGCACCATAAATACGACAAGCGCGTACACCGTTACAGGCGTGCGTGGGAAGCTTTGATCCCCACCCACACCAAATTACAGTACGCCGGTGGAATGGGCCTGTTATCCTGGGGCATAGGCTGGGATTATGGAAAAAGAGGCCAATGGGAAACCGATCTTCTTTTGGGCTTCATCCCCCGCTACTCATCCAAACATTTCAAGATGACCATGACCTTGAAACAGAATTATATCCCGTGGAGTATCTGGCTGGGTAAAGACTTCTCGCTGGAACCGCTGACTACCGGAATCTATTTCAACACCGTATTCAGCGATGATTTCTGGACAAGCGAACCTGAGCGCTATCCCCGTGGATACTACGGATTTTCCACCCGTATCCGCACCCATATCTTTCTGGGACAACGCGTCCGTTTCGATGTGCCCGAAAAGTACCGGAAGTTCTCTAAAAGTATCACCGCATTCTACGAAATCAGCACATGCGATTTATACGTTGTCAGTGCGTTCAACAACAGTTATTTGAAACCCGATGACTATCTGAGACTATCATTTGGATTGAAATTTCAGATATTCTAATCAAATCATGAGGATGTTTCTCTATTTTTTCACTATTTTTGGGCATTTATTATGATAAATTTCAAAAATAACAACATAGAGAAACATGAAACAAGAAGAAGAAAAATCGGTTGGATTGCCCGATAACGCGTTCCGACCTCTGAAACCGGGGGAACAATATCACCCCATCATGTCACCAAACAAAAAATATCCCGAAGTAAACCTATGGTCTGTGCTATGGGGTATCGCCATGGCGGTATTATTCTCGGCGGCCGCAGCTTACCTGGGATTAAAAGTGGGACAGGTTTTTGAAGCCGCCATCCCTATCGCCATCATCGCCGTAGGTGTATCGGGAGCCGCCAAGCGTAAAAACGCGTTAGGTGAGAATGTCATCATCCAATCCATCGGTGCCTGTTCGGGAGTCATAGTGGCAGGAGCCATCTTCACATTGCCCGCCCTTTATATATTGCAGGACAAATACCCCGAAATGACAGTCAACTTCTTTCAGATGTTTGTCAGCTCACTGCTGGGAGGTATTTTGGGAATCCTGTTCCTCATCCCCTTCCGTAAATATTTCGTCAGCGACAAACATGGCGAATATCCCTTCCCCGAAGCCACTGCCAGTACGCAAGTGCTTGTTTCCGGCGAGAAAGGCGGAAGCCAGGCAAAGCCATTGCTTTTTGCAGGACTAATAGGAGGTCTGTACGATTTCATTGTAGCCACATTCGGCTGGTGGAATGAAAACTTCACCACCCGCGTATGCGGCTGGGGTGAGATGGTTGCCGAAAAAGCCAAACTGGTGATGAAAATAAACACCGGTGCAGCAGTATTAGGCCTAGGCTATATTGTCGGCTTGAAATACGCGGCTATCATTTGTGCCGGTTCATTGGTGGTATGGCTGGTTATTGTTCCAGGTATGGCCCTGTTGTTCGGCGACCAAGTGCTGAATGCATGGAATCCGGCCTTGACACAAACCATTAGCGAAATGTCACCCGAACTTATATTCAAGGAATATGCCAAAAGTATCGGTATCGGTGGTATCGCCATGGCCGGTGTGATCGGTATCGTGCGCTCATGGGGCATTATAAAGAGTGCTGTGGGACTGGCCGCCAAAGAGATGGGCGGCAAGAAGGTGGAAGCAAACGTCATCCGCACGCAAAAAGACCTTTCCATGAAAGTGATCGCCTTCGGTTCCATCTTCACCATCCTGCTGATCTTACTGTTCTTCTTTTTTGATGTGATGCATGGAAATGTATTACACAGCATTGTAGCCATCCTGCTCGTAGCCGGCATTGCATTCCTGTTCACCACCGTAGCCGCCAACGCTATCGCCATAGTCGGCACTAACCCAGTATCGGGAATGACACTGATGACACTGATACTTGCCTCGGTAGTAATGGTTGCCGTTGGACTAAAAGGCGCTACCGGCATGGTTGCCGCACTGGTTATGGGTGGTGTGGTTTGTACGGCACTCTCTATGGCAGGCGGGTTCATCACAGACTTGAAAATAGGTTACTGGCTGGGCAGTACTCCTGCCAAACAGGAAACATGGAAATTCCTCGGCACACTAGTATCGGCAGCAACTGTGGGCGGCGTCATCATGATCCTGAACAAGACCTACGGCTTCTCCACCGGCGCATTGGCAGCTCCGCAGGCCAACGCGATGGCAGCCGTAATAGACCCGCTGATGAACGGTGTAGGCGCTCCCTGGCTGCTTTACGGAATAGGCGCTGTGCTGGCATTGGTGCTGACCTACTTCAAAGTACCCGCACTGGCTTTTGCGCTGGGTATGTTCATTCCACTGGAATTGAACCTGCCGTTGCTGGTAGGTGGAGCGGTGAATTGGTATGTCACTACCCGCAGCAAAGACGAGGCGGTGAACGCCGAACGTGGCGAGAAGGGAACTTTGCTGGCATCCGGATTCATAGCCGGAGGCGCATTGATGGGGGTTGTCAGTGCCGCCATGCGCTTTGGCGGTATCAATCTGATCAACGAAGAATGGCTGAGCAACCCGTTGAGCGAAGTGCTGTCAATGGCCGCCTATATCCTCCTGATCATATGGCTGGTTAAAGCCAGTATGCATATAAAGAAAAAATAACCCTTTTTCAAATACCGTGAAAATAAAAGCTATATGAAACGAATCTTACTAATGAGTTTACTTGCAATCTCTACCGCATTATCTGCCCAGAAACCTGTAGAGTTGGAATTATGGCCCGATGGCGCCCCCAACTCCAACGGCATCACCACCCCCGAGCAGAAATTAGAGAACAACCGGATTTCCAATGTCAGCGAGCCTACCCTTACCGTTTATCCGGCAGCCAAACCGAACGGACTGGCTGTCGTGGCTTGTCCCGGAGGGGGATACATACGCCTGGCTATGAATCACGAAGGGCACGATATGGCAGACTGGTTCAACGCACAAGGCATCACATACGCCGTATTGAAATACCGTATGCCAAACGGACACCATGATGTACCATTGAGCGACGCCCATCAGGCTATCCGGCTGATGAGAGAACACGCCAACGAATGGCATATTCAAAAAGTGGGTATCATGGGGGCCTCTGCGGGCGGACATCTGGCCAGTACGGCAGCCACCCACTATACAGCCGGAACGCGTCCGGATTTTCAGATCCTGTTTTATCCCGTCATAAGCATGGATCTGTCCAACTGCCATAAGGGCTCACGTGACAATCTTTTAGGGAAAAGCCCGTCAGAAGAGCTAGTGAGACTTTACTCCAATGAACTGCAAGTAACAGGCGACACTCCTCCCGCCTTCATCATGCATAGCAGCGATGACGGAACTGTACCCGTCAGCAACAGCGTGAGCTATTACCTGGCGCTGGTAAAGAATAAAGTCCCTGCTTCCCTCCACACCTATCCTATCGGCGGCCACGGCTGGGGCTTCCGCGACAGCTTTACCTATAAGCGCCAATGGACGGGAGAATTAGAAAAATGGCTGAGAGAAATACTGTAAAAAAGCAAGGAGATGAATGTGTCAAAACAAAAATGACTGCTCCGAAAAGTTACAGATAGTAATTATAACACTTATTCATTGGCCATTACCTGTCACAGGTGTGGTATAAACGTATTTGAATACCTATGCGACATTATAGACCGTTGTGCCGCATGGTTTCCCAATACCTCTATAGAAAAATATCGTGATTTACTTCCGGGCAAATGGAAGCAGACACAAAAATAGCCGCCCCAAAATCTGGACGGCTATCTTTTTTATAGCTTATACGCTATCGCGGAAGGTTGTACCAATACAGAGTTTGATGCGACCCTTTCTTTAGCCTTTTAGGATGCTCAAATTATAAATTCATATTTCCAAAAACTGGATTTTGACACACCCACTTTCTATTTCCGATAAACACCTGCATCTTTATCTGCAGAAGACAAAAAACAGGCATTCGTTTCTCTTTCGCTTATTTTCTTGCGCCAAGTTGAATATCCAAATGATACAAAGCCACATCACCACCCAGCTTGATCTTGTCCAAAATACCCTGAACGGTAGCTTCCTCTTCTACCTGCTCGCGTACAAATCCCCACAAGAAATCCTGAGAAGCCTTGTCCTTTTCAGCAGAAGCAACATCTACCAGTTTGTCAATCAATTCGGAAACATGGCATTCATGCTTGTATACATGCTCGAACACATCCAGCGGAGAAGCCCATTCCTGAGGAACAGCATCCACAGCCCCCACCTTGGCTTGTCCGCCACGTTTCATCACATATTGCGCCAACACATCAGCATGATCACTCTCCTCATGAGCCTGCGCTTTCATCCATGAAGCAAAACCTTCATAGCCTTTCGCAGCGAAGAAATAAGACATGGAAAGATAAAGATTAGCCGACCACATTTCGGCTACAATCTGAGCATTAATTGCGTCTTGTAATTTTTGTGAAATCATAATTTTTATTTTTTAGTTAAATTGTAACTGTTGCAAATATATAATTTTTCTAGTGATTAACACTATGTCCGTTCACCTTTTTATAAAAATTATATTTTATCTCATCCAAGTCTTTGCGATTCAAAAGAAAAGTCTTACCTTTGCACCCGCTAATACGGGTTATTAGCATTAATTCAAATCATTAATTATAAAAACATTATTTAGAAATGGCAACTAAAATCAGATTGCAAAGAAACGGACGCAAAAGCTATGCGTTTTATTCAATCGTTATCGCAGACGTAAGAGCTCCACGTGATGGTAAATTTACTGAAAAAATTGGTACTTACAACCCTAATACCAATCCTGCCACAGTAGATTTGAATTTTGAACGCGCACTTCATTGGGTAATGTGCGGTGCACAGCCTACTGACACAGTACGTAACATCTTGTCAAAAGAAGGTGTTTACATGAAAAAGCACTTGCTGGGCGGTGTTGCCAAAGGCGCATTCACAGAAGCAGAAGCTGAAGCTAAATTCGAAGCTTGGAAGAACAACAAACAATCTGGTCTGGCTACTTTGAAGGCTAAACTGGATGAAGCAAAGAAAGCTGAAGCAAAAGCTCGTTTGGAAGCTGAAAAGAAAGTAAATGAAGAAATTGCCAAGAAAGTAGCTGAGAAGAAAGCTGCTGAAGCCGCTGCCAAAGCTGAAGCAGAAGCCGCTAACGCTCCTGCTGAAGAAGCACCTGCTGCTGAAGCTACTGAAGCTCCTGCTGAAGCATAATTCAATTTTACTTCAAAAAGAACAGCTCCTCTGATCTATATCGGAGGAGTTTTTTTATACTCTTATCCGAGGAATCAAAGGGAGTTTATCTCATCTTCCGAAAGTCCGGTAACTTTTGCGATTTCAGCTATGGAAAGCCCGGCATTCTTCAAATTTCCTGCAATAGCTTTGGCTTTCATCCATTCACCTTCTGCAATGCCTTTCTGAATAGCTGTATTAATCACATTGTTCCAATCTCTATATACTTTCAAACTCTCCTCATAGGCATAAAGGTTCTCTTTTGAGAACTGAGCAATTTCGGCAGCCTCAAACAGCCGGTTGAACACACGTTCTTGAAGGGAAGTAGGACGTTCCATCAAACGGGCCAGATTCTTGAGCACAAACATCCATTTATCAAACAACGTATCCAACTCCTGCTCGGTTTTATGGAATTTAGGCATTTCCAGATACACAAAAGTCAGTTTGTCAAAAAACACTTCATGAGTAGTTGTATCCATCAGCTTCACTTCATGGCGGAAGCCGGAAGACGAAACATCATCCAAGGCAAAATTCAAGATACCGATCACATACACTGCTTTCAGTTCATAGTTCCAGATTTCCCCTTTAATAGCCTGTTCCCTGATAGGATAGGTAGCATAATAAATACTCCGGTCCTTGAAAAACTGTTGCTCCCCTCTCTGCATTTCTATCAGAATCTTTTCTCCTTTTTCATTTTCACAATAGACATCAAAGACAGCCCGGCGGTCAATCTCTTTGCTGCCCAGATGCTCTGTATTCAAGTAGATGACATCCTCAATGACCTGCTTGCCATCGAACAAGGCATTCAAGAAGCCAATAAGAATCTCTTTGTTCAAGTCGGTTCCAAACAATAATTTGAATGCAAAGTCCGTATAGGGATTTACATATCTTTCACGCAATCCTTCACTACACATAAGCGTTTGATATTTAAAGTTATTTTAATTCTGTTGAAAGCAGTTCAATACAAAGGAACGAAAAAAAGCGGATTTCAAGAAAGTTATCTGCTAATAAATTGTTAATGTTCCAATATGTCACTCACCTCTATAGGGAGAAAGCATTTATACAAAGACGGGAATAACTGTATAAAGAGTTTCGTAATAAAAAAGAAAAAGGACTGTCCTGCCGGTTAACTCCTTATGTTTTTAACTTACAGCCTGCAAATATTCAAAGAAATATCATGCAACAGGCTTGAGGTCGCTACTTTTCTACCCTCTAACGATGAGTTCACATCCTTTACTTATAAACTGTAAGCAACAATAAAGGGGCTGTCATTCACGACCAGCCCCTTTATTTATCTTCAAAATTTAAAACCTTATTTTGTTACTTCAGGCTCACCTTGCAGTTCAAATTTAGCATTTCCTAAACCTTTAAAAGTATAAGTATAAGTAAATGTTTCAAGCCCATTATACACTTTTGCAGAAATGACATAGAAACAATCAACCCCACTTACTTGCGCGCCGGCTGTAGGATACTCTGTTGCCAAGATCAATTCAATACCCTCCTGAACCATAGACAACAAATAAGCCTCAGCCTCTTTATCATCTGCCGGCACCACCCCATCGGGGTCATTCGAACGGCGTTTAGCCAACTGGATATTGAAGTTTACATAATAAGAGCTGCCACCGAACCAGTATTCCGAGTTTCCATATTTGGCATCCATATACCCAGCATCCTTATTCGCTTTCACCCAATTTTCCAAAATCAAATAATCTTCGGAAGCCAATGATTTCGTTACCGTCGGATCAAACAACCACTCGGTTCCATTATGTACAAAATTCACTTTTTCTTTCAGTTCAATATTGTTATTCAGAACCCATGTACCCTCCTTGAACAGATACTCGTCCACCTCAATCGTCGTTACCTTATTATAATATTTGTACATGACGGCTTTTGAATCCCCTTCCTGGGCATATGGAAATTTCTGAGCCAGGAACTGGGGCAGATAATTCTCCGGAGCATCCGAAGTGCTGAAGTTATCATGACTGCCCGGGCTTCCCATAGCGTCATAATCGGCAGGAGCCACTACAACCAATCTGCTATCTTCTTTAACCTTCCAAGCCGTTCCGTCAAACTGATACAATGCATTATAAGGCTTTTCATTCGTCGGAGCCAATACAGCCGATGAAATACTTACATTATCGAGCTGAACAGTCGTGGTTTTCGCCTTGGGCCCCTCGCCTACATAGCGGAACGCAACATAAACGCTTTTGCCATTGTATGCCTCCAGACCGGCTTTCCCTACATTCACAAAATTATCGTTGTAGCCGTTGGCAGGCCCTTCAGGGAAAGTAAACTGGTCTTTCACGCTAGTCCACTGTGCCATATCAATCGAACCATTTCCCGCATATGTATCGGAAACCAATACATCCAGACAATCCGCATTATAGTATCCGAACTTTATGTCGAAAGACAGTCCGGCATCTTTGCTCGTCACTGCTACTGCCGGAGAAACAAGCCAAGTATCCACCTCACCCTCAAAGCCATTGGCCGAGAATTGTGCGTAACCATTCAAACTACTATAGTTTTTTCCCTGCCATTTTCTATCGCCTTTCAGAGTCACCTGCTCCCAGCCTTCCAACACGATATCCTCATTGGTCGTAACCGACTCAAAGTCCTGAGAGTACAAGTCCTCCCCTGTAAATTCAGGATCAACATCGTCATATTTGTAATCTACCAGCACAAGATCACCTTTTGCCGCATCCTTATACTGACCGGCCAGCCACTCGGGCAATACGGTAGCCGGAGCATGTGCCGGAGCCAGGAACTTCACGGGAGAGCCTTCGCCCCACAGGGCCTCATAATCCTTATCACCCAAAGAAGTATTAGTCACTGTCCTATACTCCAGTACGTAATCGGAAGGAGTATTCTGATAGTTATAGGTCACTCCTACCGAAGAACCTTTCCCCCATGAAGGCAGCATCTTCGCGATGATGGAAGGAACATACTTCTCAGCCGATGCAAACTCGTTCAGAGCCTTATCCGTCTTGACGGCATTCGCCAAGGCTTTTTCAGCATCCGAAGTGGCAGCCTTCGCCGCTGCAGAGCTGATCGTTTCGTAATCGGCATCAGTCAGTACATATTCCGCCATCGTCTGGGTGTTCGTTGTACCTTCCGCATCGATTTCATTATAAATATCGTCCATGGGATCACATGCCGCAGCAAAGAATCCCAACAAAGACCATGCAATTAAATTATATTTTAACTTCATATTTATTGACTATTTTAGAGATTAAAAGATTACTTTAAAACCGGCAGACCATGTAGTACCGAAGCCATAATATACCAATGCAGTTTTCCAGTCATGGTTCGTACCGTCCTTAGCATCGGCTATATATTCCGTATTAGTCAAATTATATACATTACTGTATACGATGGCACGGATATCTTTGGTAATATTGAAACGATAGTTCATGCCCAAATCAATCGTACCATAATCTGGCAACTTCCAGGAGTCAATACCGGCATCCGCTTCATTCACCCGGTTCTGAGGATCGAAGTCTGCATAGTTCTTGCCGAAGAAGTTGTAGTCGGCCGAGATTTTAAATCCTTTGAACGGTTCCCAAGAAGCGCTCAATGCGGAAGTGAGCTGTGCGGAGTTACCCACATGGACATCTTTCAGATAAGCGTCGTATGTTCCGATAGGATTATTCGCTTCATCATACATAGTGAAGTGAATATCATCTTTCCATTTCCAATCGCCTAAAGAGAACATACCTTTCAATTCAAAGGACTTGACAGGACGGTAAGTCGCTTCCAGCTCCACACCCATGTGAACAGCGTCCAAGCCTGTAAGGTTGGCATATTCCTGACCGATCTTACGGCGCAAGGACTTATCCATCCATTGAGTGTAATAACCATTCAATGCAATATTGACCTGTTCCGTGCTAAATCCATAACCCAATTCAAACGTAGTAATTTTTTCGTAGGGTACATCCTTTTCGGGAGCTGCCGTATTGCTTGCAAAGACAGAGTTGAAGAAAGGCGCGCGGGTAAAATATCCTGCATTGACAAATACATTGTGGTTGTCATTGAACTTATAGTTAAAACCACCCTTCACGCTCCAAGGCAGGAAATTCTGAAGGCTGGACACTCTGTCCAGTTTATCCGCACCCGTGGCAGAGTATCTTGAATCCGTACCACCACGGTCATCATATCTATAAGCCTCTTCAGTCAATGATGCCGACAGGAATCCCGACCATTTGTCGGTATTATATTCAGCCTGTGCAAAAACACCACCCCAGAATATCTCTCCAATGCTATAGTAATTGAACTTGTCACCCACTTTCAGCAACTGGTTCTTGGTTTGGAATGCCAGCGGCGAGGTCTGCAGATAGAACTCACCACCCAGCAAATCATCAATTTCCTCTGTATGATACCCTTTATAGTAACGTAAGTCAACACCTCCCGTAAGAGTCAGGTTCTCAGTCAGATGATTCTTATAGGAACTCAGCATGCCATACCAGTCATGGTCATTGACAGCATTGGTAAAAATCACCTGCGACCCGTTTTGAGAAGCCGCATTGGCAGCCATAGCACGTTCGTAGTCGAACAAACCGTCCGGAGTCATCATGGCACCATCCTTGGGACGGCCGGTATTGTTATCAATAGTCAGCCAATTACTCATCGCGCCACGTGCACGGCGTCCGCCGCCTGTAGCCATTGAGCCGTATAGAGAAGTGGTCAGTGTCGATTTATCGTCGATAGTCCAGTAATGATTCAAAGAAACCTGAGGCTTATGATAATAATTATAGCCATAACCGCTACCTACCGCTTCACCGTTGATATAACCATATCCGTTATTGAAACGTCCGCCATCGGGACTATTCTTGTAATCCTCGATATAGTGCATGGTAGAGCGCTGGTTGTGCCACTGAGGAGCTCCAAAAGCTGTCAATGACAATTTATGATGATCGTTGATTACCTTCGAGATATTTCCAAAGTAAGTCCATCCTTCATAATTGGTACCTTTCACGTAACCATCTCCCGTATTCAGCGCCCCCATGAATGTAATAGCCCATCCGTTGTCCATCAGTCCGGTAGAGAAAGAAACCGAATACTTGCGGAAACCATCGTTACCAATACCGAAATAAGCTGATCCACCTTTTTGGGCTTCGGTACTTTTAGTAACCATATTCATGGTTCCTCCCACAGAAGAAATACCTAATGCTGACGCACCCAAACCACGCTGTACCTGAATAAACTGGCTCACATCAGACAAACCGGACCAGTTAGACCAATAAACCTTACCGTTTTCCATGCCGTTGATGGGCACACCATTGATCAGCACGCCTAGGTTGGACGAATCAAAACCACGCATATTGATACGGGAATCACCATAGCCACCACTTTCACGGGTTACATACACCGAAGGAACTGATTTCAGCAATTCGGGGAATTCCAAATTACCTATTTTCTCCTCTATCTTGGCCAGTTTCACGTTAGAAATAGGAATAGGAGTCTGACGGTCGCTCTTTATAATAGAGGCAATAACACTGACCTCACCCAAACCAATAGCATCTGGAGACATCTTGACCTCACCCAAGTCTATCGTATTGCTTCCTTTTACTTGATGCGTAATTTCGTTGTATCCCAAGTACTTGAATACAAGAGTAGCCTTAGAAGAGGTAAGTTTCAACACAAAGTTACCGTCAATATCCGT
>DXLM01000003.1:56875-79574 GCA_019414725.1 Bacteroides sp. | reverse complement strand
GTAAGCAATACTTTACGAGTATAAAAAATAATCCCCACGAAATTTCTACTGACCCGATAAAAACGGATTAACGTAACAACTGGTTCACGCCTTACCCGATCATTCGCCTTATTCTCTGGAGAAATATGAGTGTCTTAAAGATATCATGCGATAACTTGCATGGTCTGAGTGGAAGAATAGAATATCCCTTAGGCTGAGAAGGTAGGGGGAAGATATCTTGATTGGTGGTAATGAATAATCTGTAAGAGTGTGTAAAGCTTCAGTTTACTGAATATAAAAAAAGAGGACAAAAGATTTTATCTGAAAATCTTTCGTCCTCTGGTTATGGATGATGTATTGATGTTTTTCTAAAATCAGTACGGTGTATATTATCTTGTATACTGACCGTACATTGCCATTGCACTTGCATTCAAGTTTTTTTTAATAGCTTTGAATAAATCTTTTACCTGTTTCATAATTGTTACCCTTTCTTTTGTTTTTGCGTTTACTAAGTTAATTTAGTATTGCTTTTCCCCTCTTTTTATGGGGTTAGTCTAGTTAATGTTATCCTTGTTTTATGTTTTACAACACAAAATTACAGGGTTTTGTTTATTCTTTATTCATCTAATAAGAAAAAAATGACTTCCGATGCCCTTTTCTTGATTTATATCAAAGAGTGCTTCAAGGAATAAGCAGCGAAGAGTCTCCGTAGCTCAGGAAACGGAAATCGTGTGCCAGTGCGTAATCATAGATTTTATGCCAGTCACCTTTTACGAAAGCCGAAACCAGCAAAAGCAGTGTACTTTGAGGCTGGTGGAAGTTTGTGACCATGCGCTTCACTATTTTGTATTCGTATCCGGGAGCGATAATAATCTGCGTACTTGTATGGAGTGCGTCAAGATTATGGCGGTTCATATAATCCAATATACATTGCAGTGACTCTATGGTACTGAGTGTAACATCCGATTCATAGGGTTGCCACTGTTTTACGTGCAATTCTTCCTGACTGGCATCAGGATTCTGGCTGATAGTTACTCCTATATAATATAAGCTTTCGAGTGTACGTACGGAAGTTGTACCAACAGCTACAGCTTCTCCTCGATGTGCAATCAGCTTTTCTATAGTGCTTTTGTTGACCGAAATGTATTCTGTATGCATTTCGTGACCTTCTATTTCTTCGCTTTTGACCGGTTTGAATGTTCCGGCTCCTACGTGCAGCGTGACTTCTTCCAAGTCTACACCTTTTTCTTTGAGCGATGCCAGTACGCGTTCTGTAAAATGCAGTCCGGCAGTAGGAGCAGCAACCGATCCTTTTATTTTAGAGTAAACAGTCTGATAAGTTTCCTTGTCGCTTTCCTGAGTTTCACGATCCAGATAAGGTGGAATAGGCAGTTCGCCGAATACTTCCAGTATATCGGCAAAGGTAACTTCCGGATTATCCCAGGTGAAATCTACCCAATGACTTGTACCGTGACATTCTCCGCGTGTAGCGGTCAGCGTGATTGTTTTTCCTTTTACCGTCATCTCTTTATGCAGCGGCCCTTCTTTCCATTTCTTCAGGTTACCGATCATACATAACCATGCGGCATGATGAGTCTGCTGGAAATTGAGTACATAATCGTTTGGCTGAATAGGTTCCAGACAAAATATTTCGATCAGTGCACCTGTTTCCTTTCTGAAGTGCAGGCGTGCCTGAATAACTTTTGTATTATTGAAAACCATCAGCATACCCGGTTCCATATAGTCGGGTAAAGAAGTAAATACAGTTTCGCTCACTTCCCCGTGACGATATACAAGTAATTTCGACTGGTCGCGTACAGGAAGAGGGAATTTAGCAATACGTTCATCGGGTAGCGGATAGTTATAATCGCTGATTTTTATATGCTTAGTTTCTGTCATAGTGTTGAGTAGTATTTTTTTATATCTGCAAAATTACTGAATTTCTTTCGGGTTTTTGTTCTCAGTCCTATAAGAATAACTTTTTTTATTCTTGTTTCTTTCGGAATACACTTTCTGATACATGAGCTGGCAGTTTTTTATCGGAAAAACTGCCTGAAGTCCGCTTTTGGGGAAGCAGGTTTCAAATATTTCCTATATAGATAAAGGAAAAACATTGCTTTAAAAAGTAGGTAAAAATATCATTACTCACTAGTAAAATCCTTACTTTTGCGTAATAAACCAAATAAGAAGAAAATATGAAAATAGGAGATAAAGTCCGCTTCCTTAGCGAAGTAGGAGGAGGAATAGTAAGAGGATTTCAGGGAAAAGATGTTGCGCTGGTAGAAGGTGAAGACGGTTTTGAGATACCTATGCTGATAAAGGAGTGTGTTGTCATTCAGACGGATGACTATAATATTCCGCTTAAGTCGGCAAAGAAACCCGAAGCACCGCAAGCAGCCGAAGAAGAAATAGAGGAAGAAAAGCCTGTAACATACCGTGCTCCGGAGATACGGGGAAATGATGTATTGAACGTATATCTGGCTTATGTGCCTCAGGATGTAAAGGCCATTTCATCGACTGCTTTTGATGCTTATCTGGTGAACGACAGCAACTATTTTGTCGATTATCTGTATTTGTCGGCAGAAGGAAAAAGCTGGACATTGCGCAGCAGAGGAACCATCAAGCCGAATATGAAGATGCATCTGGAGGAGTTCGAAAAGAGTGCATTGAACGGTATGGAACATGTAGCCGTGCAACTGCTTGCTTATAAAGACGACCGTACTTTCCTTCTGAAGAATGCCATCAATACGGAAGTGCGTATTGATACCGTAAAATTCTACAAGTTGCATACGTTCCAGCAGAGTGATTTCTTTGCCGAACCGGCTTTGATATACGATATTGTACGCGATGATGAAGAAGTAAAACAAGTATATGTTTCGGCCAACGATATCAAGGAAGCCCTGTTGCAGAAGAATGTGTCGGATGTTCCAGCCAAGCTGCAAAAGAAACAGCACAAGGTAAAAAATGATATTGTAGAAGTAGACTTGCACATTCATGAACTGCTGGACGATACTACAGGTATGGGAAATGCAGAAATGCTGAACTATCAGCTTGATGTATTCCGCAAGACACTGGAAGAATACAAGAATAAGAAAGGACAGAAAATCGTGTTTATCCACGGAAAAGGTGATGGAGTCTTGCGTCGTGCCATACTTGATGAACTCAAGCGCAAATATAAAAACTATCCCAGTCAGGACGCTTCGTTCCGTGAATACGGTTTCGGAGCTACCATGGTGACTATCCGATAACCGGGGTAACAGCAGGAAACCAGAATACCATTCCGGACATAAATCACACAGATTTATTCCTGCTCTGAAAATATCAGCATCTTTTCAGAAAAAGATGCTGATATTTTAATCAAAAGAAGAGCATATTTTCCGGAAAAGAAGAGCATGTTTTTTTAGGTCCGTATACAGTAAGTGTAATTCATTGAAATGCACGAATATACATCTAAGTGTACAAATTTCTATTTCCCTGCTCTTTTCGAATCCTTATCTTTGCCTGAAAGAATCCAATTCAGGCATTTTTTTATATGAAAACACACATTATCCGTCGTGCTTTGCTTGCACTAGGCATCTGTTCTGCACTGAATATGCAGGCACAGGCTCCACATCCCGAACGTATCTACCTGTCGGGGACAGGTACAGACTATACCCGTACATGGGAATTTTATTGTTCCAAAGGACAAAATTCCGGAAAGTGGAAATCAATAGAAGTCCCTTCCTGCTGGGAATTGCAAGGATTTGGAGAATACACTTATGGACGTTATTATACCATCAAAGGAGCAAAACCCAGTGATGAAACAGGTATATACCGCTATCGTTTTCTTACTCCCGATTGTGAAAAAAACGACCGCATTAAACTGTTTTTCGACGGAGTGATGACCGATGCCGAAGTTTGGGTAAATGGCAAATCGGCAGGACAAATCCATCAGGGAGCTTTTTATCGTTTTTCTTATGACATAACTTCACTGCTGAAAGCCGAGGGGGAAAACCTGCTCGAAGTGAAAGTAGCCAAGCAGTCTGCAAACAAGTCGGTGAATGCTGCCGAACGACGTGCCGACTGGTGGCTGTATGGGGGCATCTATCGTCCGGTATGGCTGGAGGTCGTTCCTGCTGTTTCGATGGAACATTTTATACTCGATGCACGTGCAGACGGTTCGCTGCGTGCTTCGGTGCGCACGACTGGCAATGCCGAAGGACATGTGCTGGCTGTATCCATAAGAGAGTTGAAAGACGGAAAGCCCTTACGGACACTGCAAGGCAAAGAGCAGGTCAGTTGTCCGCTTGCCACCTTCGGCAGAGAAACAGAGTTTACATCCAAATGGTCGGATGTAAAAGTATGGAATACCGAAGCTCCGGAACTTTATGTGGCGCGTTTGGAACTGAAAGATCGTAGCGGAAACGTTATTCAGGTTCGTGAAGAACGGATCGGATTCCGTACCATTGAGTTTTTTCCGCAAGACGGTATTTATCTGAACGGAACCCGCCTGATTGTGAAAGGTATCAACCGGCATTCGTTTTCGGTAGACGGCGGACGGACTACAAGTGCAGCCATGAGTCGTCAGGATGCTCTGCTCATTAAAGAAATGAATATGAATGCTGTACGTTCTCATTATCCGCCCGATGAACATTTTCTTGATATGTGCGACTCTCTCGGACTGGTATATATCGATGAGCTTTCGGGCTGGCATGGACGTTATGATACGGAAACCGGTGCACGGCTGATCAGGGAAATGGTAGAACGGGATGTGAATCATCCGTCGGTTATCTTATGGAGTAACGGAAACGAAGGCGGATGGAATACCGATAATGACAGCCTTTTCTGTAAATACGATAAGTTTCAGCGTCGGCATGTCATCCATCCCTGGGCTGATTTCGACGGACTTGATACGCATCATTATCCGGCCTACCTTACAGGTGTGGCACGCTTTACTAACGGATATAAGGTGTTTATGCCTACAGAGTTTATGCATGCCATGTACGATCAGGGTGGAGGAGCCGGACTTCGTGACTTTTGGGACAGGTGGATGACGAATCCCATGTTTGCAGGAGGCTTTATCTGGGTATTCTGTGACGAGGCTCCCAAACGTTCCGACAGAGGAGGCGTGCTCGATTCGGACGGATCGAATGCTCCCGATGGTGTTGTGGGACCACGCAGGGAAAAGGAAGGAAGTTTCTATGCCATACGTTCCCAGTGGTCGCCGGTACAGATAAAACCCTTGCTTATAACAGAACATTTCGATGGAAGCTTTTTCGTCTCGAATGAATATATCTATACCAATTTAAAAGATTGCCGGATGACTTATGAAGTTTTGTCGTGTGACATTCCTATGCAGGGAGCTGTTTCCCGTATATTGGCGCGTGGCGAGGTTACGCTTCCTGCCTTGTCTCCGGGTGAAACAGGCAAAGCTCGTTTTTCGTTGCCGGCTTCTTTTGCTGAAGGAGATGTATTGAAACTGGAAGCCTTCGACAGGGACGGACATCGTATTTGTGATTGGTCTTTTCCTATCCGGTTGGCAAATCCGTATTTTCAGCGTCATTTGGCACAGGTTTCCACAGGCTTGTCCGGCAATACTGTTTCGGCACGTAACAACGGAAAAGAAATTGTACTGAAAAGTGAGAAGGTAAGCGTAACTTTCGATGCGGCTACGGGGATGATTCTCCGTGTGCTTTCGGGGAATACTGAGATACCTTTAACCAATGGTCCGGTAGCAGTCGGCATGAAGATGCTCTGCCAGCCTGCCATCAGTTATGTGCGTCAGGATTCGGAAGAAGCCGTTTTTTGTGCCCGCTACAAGGGAGGAGCCGATTCGATTGTCTGGCGGCTTACCTCTCAGGGATTGCTTTACATGGATGCGGTACTGCTGAATCGTGCATCAGGAGGCGGAGGTTTCGATGATGCTTTCATGGATACGGAGGTATATAATCTGGGATTGACTTTTTCTTATCCGGAACGCATTTGTAAGGGAATGAAATGGCTGGGCAGAGGACCTTATAGGGTGTGGAAAAACCGTATTCCGGGTACGAATTATGGTATCTGGCATAAAGATTACAACAATACCGTTACGGGCGAGAGTTACGACAATCTCGTTTACCCTGAATTTAAGGGCTATCATGCCAATATGTATTGGGCTACGTTCGAAAGCGATACAGCACCTTTTACTGTTTATTCGCGTACGGACGGTATTTTCTATCGTGTCTTTACACCCGAAGAACCGAAAGGCAGCGCAAAACGGACCATGCCCGAATTTCCTGAAGGGGATATATCGTTCTTGCTTGATATCCCTGCCATCTGTTCGTTCAAGCCGATTGAACAACAAGGTCCGAACAGTCAGCCGGGAAATATACGTATCAAGAAGGGAGATGAAGGGTTACGTCTGAACCTGATGTTCGATTTCAGAAAAGAGAATTAAAAATATTCTCGTTGGGTTGTACTGCTAAAACTGTTTTATTTTGGCGGGATAAATTAATAATAATGTGTACCTTTGCAGGCTGAAATCAGAACAAGTGTATGCAACAAGACAATAAACCTATTATTGAAGTAAAGAATGTGTCGAAGTTTTTTGGTGAAAAAACGGCACTCGATAATATAAACTTATCTATCCGTAAAGGTGAGTTTGTGACAATTCTTGGTCCTTCCGGATGTGGAAAGACTACTTTGCTGCGGCTTATCGCAGGTTTTCAGACTGCCTCGGAGGGCGAGTTGTACATTGGTGGGAAGGAGATTACACAAATTCCTCCGCATCGTCGTCCGGTGAATACGGTATTCCAGAAATATGCTTTGTTTCCTCACCTGAATGTATATGATAATATCGCTTTCGGACTGAAGCTGAAAAAAATGCCTAAGGCAGAAATGGAGAAAAAGGTGAAGGCTGCGTTGAAAATGGTGGGTATGACCGACTATGAGTACCGTGACGTAAACTCTTTGTCGGGCGGACAGCAACAGCGTGTGGCTATTGCCCGTGCTATTGTAAACGAGCCGGAAGTGTTGTTGCTTGATGAGCCTCTTGCTGCACTCGACCTGAAAATGCGTAAGGACATGCAGATGGAGTTGAAGGAAATGCACCGCCGTCTGGGCATTACCTTTGTTTATGTTACTCACGATCAGGAAGAAGCATTGACACTGAGTGATACTATCGTAGTAATGAGCGAAGGAAAAATCCAGCAGATAGGTACACCGACAGATATCTATAATGAGCCGATCAATTCGTTTGTTGCCGATTTTATTGGTGAAAGTAATATCTTGAACGGTACGATGGTGCGTGACTGTCTGGTTCGTTTCTGCGGTCAGGAGTTTGAGTGTGTGGATAAGGGATTTGGAGAAAATGCTCCTGTCGATGTGGTGATACGTCCGGAAGACTTGTATATATTTCCTGTTTCCGATGCTGCACAGCTTCGCGGTATCGTTCAGTCGTGTATCTTTAAGGGAGTGCATTACGAAATGGCAGTTGCCGTGGGCGATTATGAGTTTCTGGTACAAGATTATCATGCTTTCGAAGCAGGTTCGGAAGTCGGTCTGCTGATTAAGCCGATGGACATACATATCATGCAGAAGGAACGTGTATGTAATACGTTTGAGGCATCCATGGTGGATGAAACGCATGTGGAATTTCTCGGTTGCGAGTTCGAATGTCCTCGGGTGGACATGAGTGACTCGTCACGCGACTGGAAAAATGTGAAGGTAGAGGTCGATTTCGACAAAGTGATATTGCAGGATAATGAAGAAGACGGTATGCTTACCGGTGAAGTGAAATTCATACTTTATAAAGGAAACCATTATCATCTTACTGTCTTTTCCGATTGGGACGAGAATGTATTCGTCGATACTAATGATGTGTGGGACGATGGTGACCGTGTAGGTATCACTATTCCTGCTGAGGCTATTCGTGTAATATGTTAATATAAGGATAATGAAGAAATTGCAACATTTTTTCTCTTCACGCAAGAGTTGGGTTTTGCCGTATCTCATTTTTTCGGTCATATTCGTAATTATTCCGCTGTTGCTGATTGTAGTATATGCATTTACCGACGATATGGGACATCTTACACTGGCTAATTTCAGTAAGTTTTTTGCTCATTCGGAGTCTGTCAATACATTTGTGTACTCTATAGGTATTGCCATTCTTACTACTCTTGGCTGTATATTACTGGGTTATCCGGTAGCCTGGATTCTGAACAACAGCAAGAATCTGAGTTATTCGCGTACGCTGATCATGTTGTTTATCCTTCCGATGTGGGTAAACATTCTGGTACGTACACTTGCCACGGTAGCGTTGTTCGATTTTTGCAGGCTGCCGTTGGGAGAGGGAGCTTTGATTTTCGGTATGATATACAATTTTATTCCCTTTATGATTTATCCCATTTACAATACCTTGCAGAAGATGGACAGAAGTTACATTGAAGCAGCACAGGATTTGGGAGCAAACTCTTTCCAGGTATTCTGGAAGGTTATATTTCCTTTGTCCATGCCGGGTGTGGTAAGCGGTATCATGATGGTATTCATGCCTACTATTTCGACTTTTGCCATTGCCGAGCTGTTGACCATGAACAATATCAAGCTTTTCGGAACTACCATACAGGAAAATATAAACAACAGCTTGTGGAACTACGGAGCAGCTCTTTCGCTCATCATGTTGTTCCTTATTGCCGCAACTTCCTTGTTTACTCCCGAAAATAAGGATGAGTCGGAGAGAGGAGGTGGTGTATGGTAAGAAGAATCATCGAGCAGACATATTTGTGGATATTGCTGATTTTGCTTTATGCACCTATTTTGATTATTGTGGTTTATTCGTTTACCGAAGCAAAAGTGCTGGGTAACTGGACAGGTTTTTCATTTAAGCTTTATGAGTCACTGATGAATACCGGTGCACACCATTCGCTGATGAATGCTTGTATCAATACGATCGCCATTGCTTTCATTGCTGCTACGGTTTCTACTTTGTTGGGAAGTATTGCAGCTATTGGAATATTCAACTTGCGGGCTCGCAGCCGGAAAGCTGTAGGATTTATCAATACGATTCCTATCTTAAACGGGGATATCATTACGGGTATATCGCTGTTCCTGCTGTTTGTTTCTTTGGGAGTAACACAGGGATTTACAACTGTTGTGCTGGCTCATATTACTTTTTGTACGCCTTATGTGGTGCTGAGTGTACTTCCCCGTCTGAAACAGATGAATCCGAACCTGTATGAAGCAGCACTCGATCTGGGAGCAACACCGATGCAGGCACTCTGGAAAGTGATTATTCCTGAGATACGTCCGGGTATGATCAGCGGTTTCCTGCTGGCACTGACTATCTCGTTCGATGATTTTGCCGTAACAGTGTTTACCATCGGTAATCAGGGACTGGAAACCCTCTCTACTTATATTTATGCCGATGCCCGAAAGGGAGGACTGACTCCTGAGCTTCGTCCGTTGTCCGCCCTTACGTTTGTTGTTATATTGGTATTGTTGATTATTATTAACCGCAGAGCCGGAAAAGCTCAGAAGAAATAAGGCTTTGCCGGAGTAGAAACCGTGTGCTGAAACATAGAATGAAAAGATTATATCAATTTATCGTATGTCTGTGGGCTTGCCTTACGATGGCAAGCTGCTATAATGCTGATGAGTCACGCCAGAATATATTGAAAGTATATAACTGGGCAGACTATATTGGTGAAGGCGTGCTGGAAGATTTTCAGCAATACTATAAAGAACAGACAGGAGAAGATATACGTATCGTTTATCAGACTTTCGATATAAACGAAATCATGCTCACCAAAATCGAAAAAGGGCATGAGGATTTTGATGTGGTATGTCCTTCGGAATATATCATCGAACGAATGCTGCATAAAGGTTTGTTGCTGCCTATCGATACTACCTTTGCACATTCTCCTAATTACATGAAAGGTATTTCTCCGTATATTCTTCGACAAATAAATAAGCTGGGAACTGCTGAAAATCCGGCAAGCCGATATGCTGTATGTTATATGTGGGGAACTGCCGGACTGTTGTACAATACTCAGTATGTTATTGCCGAGGATATGAAAACATGGGGCTGTCTGTGGGACAAACGTTTTGCAGGACGTATTCTGATGAAAGACGCCTATCGTGATGCTTATGGTACAGCTATGCTGTATGCTTACCGCAAGCAGCTTGCCGACAGTACCGTTACTGTTCCTGAATTGATGAACGATTATTCTCCGGCAGCTATGGATACGGTAGAAAAGTATCTGAAACTGTTGAAACCCAATGTTGCTGGCTGGGAAGCCGATTTCGGAAAGGAGATGATGACAAAGGGAAAAGCATGGATAAATATGACTTGGAGCGGTGATGCACAATGGGCTATCGAAGAAGCTGAACAGGTGGGTGTCGATTTGTCTTATTCTATCCCTGAAGAAGGTAGTAATATCTGGTACGACGGATGGGTGATTCCGAAGTATGCCAAGAACGTAAAAGCTGCAAGTTACTTTATCAACTTTCTGTGCCGTCCCGATATTGCTTTGCGCAATATGGAAGAAAATGGCTATGTCAGCGCAATAGCTGCTCCCGAAATCATGGAAGCATGCATTGATACAACACTGACTGAAACGGTGGATGCAAGCTACTTTTTCGGACCGGAAGGACGTGATGTAAAATTACGCAATACGCAATATCCTGATATTTCTGTCGTAAACCGTTGTTCCATGATACGCGATTTTGGTGACAAGACGGTCAATGTGCTTGAAATATGGTCACGTATCAAAGGGGATAATTTGAATAGCGGGATTGTTATTCTTATTCTGGTTGTTGTAGCGGGACTGAGCGGATGGCAGATACACCGCCGTATTCAGGCGTACAAGCGTAAACGCAAGCAGCATCGTAAGCGCCGGCGCAGATGATTATCCCTAAAAGAAATAGGAAACTCCCTATCGGCAAATGGAGAGTTTCCGTTGCAGGAGGATTTTTATCCTCCTATTTTTGTATCAGGAAATTAAAAAGATATTGAATATGAAGATTAAGAAGTTCGCATTATTACTTTGCCTTGCGCTTTGTGCATGTTGTTTGCCGGCAAATGCCTCGTCATTAGGCGATATACGCGTAAATGCTCGTTTTCTGACAGACCGTATGGCTTTCGAACTGAATCTGAACCAGAGTCAGTACAATGATTTGTTTGAAATAAACTTTGACTTTCTGAGTGGAGTGGATCCTTATCTGACGGGTATGGCATGTGCCGATGCTGCTGCACTTGATGCTTATTATCGGTATTTGGATGAAAGAAACGATGACCTTCGCTGGATTCTTTCCAGTTCGGCATACACTCGTTTTCTTGCAATCGAATACTTTTTCCGTCCGATTTATGCGATGAATAATGTTTGTTATCTGCGGGTGTATAAGGTATACCCTAACAGAAGTTTCTTCTATTTCGGACGTCCGGTACATTATCTTACTTACCATGGAGCACACAGTCGCCGTTTTTACCGGAATACAGGCTATTACTGTGCGCATTATACCGGTCGTTATCATCATCCGGTGTATAAAGGTCATTTCCACTCTCGTCCGGAGTTCAGAAAACATGACTTTATCGCTCCTCGGCCGGTTAAGAATCCCGGATATTATTTTACTCCGGCACGACCTTCAGCTCCGGCAGCACCCTCTCATCGTCCTGAGGCACGTCCGCCATATCGTCCGGGTATAAGTGCAAAACCTGCTCCCAAACCGGTACCAAAGCCAGACAAACGTCCGCCTCATGCAAGTGGTATCCGTCCGCCTCAAAACGGAAATCACCATTCGGTCAGACCCGGTACTTCCAGACCGTCGGATAAAGCTCCCAACAGGGTGACAAGACCTTCAAGGACAGAACGTAAGGATAACCGTCCGTCTGTTCGTCCGGAAAGAAAAGAAAACAGGAAACCAGTTAAACAAATAAAAGAAAAATCTTTCTTGCACAACATGTAAGTAAAACGTATTTTTGCGGCAGATATCAATAAAGATATTATGAAAAGTCGAGTACTTAAATGGATTGCCGCAGGATTGATTGCAGTTGTGCTTGTGGCAGGAACAGGACTCTTTCTTTTTCGGGGAGCCCTGTTGCGCTGTGTTGCCGATGAAAAGTTGGCTGCTTTAGAGCAGCGTTATAACTTGCGTATTGCCTATCGTGAATTGGGAATGCCTTCTTTGTCTGTCATCCGCCTGGAAGGATTGACGGTAGTTCCTGAAGATCACGATACCTTACTGACTCTCGAAAAAGCCGAGATCGATATCGATTTGCTTCCTTTGCTTAGAAAAAGAGTTTCCGTACATCAGGTTGATGTAGAGGGTATGAAACTTTCTTTTGTAAAGCAAGGTAATGTTTCGAACTATGATTTTCTTTTCCGTCAACAGACTGTATCGGAGGCTGATTCGGGTAAAGTAGAAAGTGTATTGGCTGGATACGATGTGCAGGTAAGTAAAATACTTAGCCTGGTATTCAGATTATTGCCGGAAAATGGAGAATTGCGCAACCTGAGTGTGACGGCGCGCCGGGACTTGCTGCAAACAAGTTTTTATATTCCTGAGCTTATACTGGCAAACAGTCAGTTTGCTTCTGCCATTCAGGTGGAAGAGGGAGCTGTAAAGGGAGAATGGAAAGTAAGAGGTACGCTTGCACGCAGTATGCGCCTGATAGAAGGCAGCATTGCTTCCGGCAGTACAGATGAAAAAATCATACTTCCCTATATCCGTCCCCATTATAATGCGACGGTTGCATTCGATTCCATAGCCTTTAAGCTTTCAGAAAAGTCTGCTTCTGCTACGCCTCTTACACTGGAGGGGATGGCATCTGTAGACGGGCTGGAGGTTTATCATACAGCACTTTCACCCGATACGATTGATCTAGATAAAGGAAAGCTGGAATATACCTGCCATGTAGGAGGTAATTATTTCGAATTGGACAGTGTTTCTACTGTTATATTCAACCGCCTTGATTTCCATCCTTATTTACGGGTAGAAAAAGAAAAAAAGTGGCATTATACGGCAAGCATCCATCGTTCGCCTTTCCCTTCCGAAGATTTGTTTGCTTCCTTGCCAAAAGGTTTGTTCCGCCATGTACAGGGTATTCGTACATCAGGCAAACTGAGTTATGATTTATTGTTGGATGTTGACTTCAATCATCTGGATAGTCTGCAATTCTCTTCCGATCTGCGCGGGCATGGTTTCCGTATCGAAAGCCTGGGTGGCAGTGAACTTACCAAGATGAACGAGGAGTTTGAATATACGGCATACGAGAACGACTTGCCGGTAAGAACATTCTTTATCGGACCGTCGAATCCTAATTTCCGTCCGCTCAACCGTATTTCTCCTTTGCTTCAGATGGCAATCATGCAGTCGGAAGACGGAGGGTTTTATTATCATCAAGGGTTTCTTCCTGGAGCTATTCAGGAAGCTCTTGCCTACGATTTGCAGGTAGGACGCTTTGCACGCGGAGGAAGCACTATTACCATGCAGCTGGTAAAGAATGTCTTTCTGAACCGTCATAAAAATATTGCCCGAAAGCTGGAGGAAGCTCTTATCGTATGGCTGATAGAAAACCAGCATCTCACTTCAAAGGAACGTATGTACGAAGTATACCTGAATTTGGTAGAATGGGCTCCTTTGGTATACGGTGCTTGTGAAGCTTCACATTTTTATTTCGAAAAAGAACCTTCCGACCTTACCGTAGAAGAAGCTATATTTCTGGCTTCCATTGTACCGAAGCCCAAACATTTCCGTTCTTCATTCAATGAAGATGCTACTTTGCGTGATTCACAAGGAGGTTATTTCCGCCTGATAGCCGAAAGACTGTGTGCAAAAGGATTGCTTACAGAAGAGGAAGCTGCGGCTGTTCGTCCGGAGATAACAGTAAAAGGGAAGGCTAGGGAGATGATCTTATATCCCGACAGCATCAGATAAATGTTGGTTTACAGAATAAGCTGGTAGTCTGTCACCCCAAGCCATCGTCCGAATTTCATACCGACCTCTTCGAACGAAGACGCTTTTCTGAACCCTAAGGCTTCATGGAAGGCACAGCTTGCTGTATTCTCACTCGTGATACAGGCTATCAGGACATGTATGCCGCGTCGTCTGCATTCGTCTATCAGACGCTGCGTGAGCAGCCGGCCCAGTCCTTTTCCCGTATGGGCAGGCGACAGATATACAGTCGTTTCAAGTGTGCGGTTGTAGGCTTCCCGTTCTTTCCACGGATGTGCGTAGCAATATCCCACAATTTCTCCGTCTGTTTCGTATACAAAATACGGATATCGCGCTGAAATTTCAGAGATTCTTTTTTGCATCTCTTCTTCGCTGACAGGTTCTATATCGAAAGTACTCGTACTATGTGCGATATATTCATTGTAAATTGCCGTTATGGCAGAAGTATCTTGTAGGGTAACCGCTCTGATCATGATTGTTTTTTCTTTTGTTCATTGCAAAAGTAAAGAAATAGCAGCATACATGTATGAGGCTTTTATTACTTTCTTTGGAAACTCTATGAGAGTACCTTATTTTTTGTACGAATATTTAAAAAACGTCGTGATGTTTTCTGAAAAACATCAGCATAAAATAAAAAAACGTCAGCAGATTTTTAGGTGAGTCTGCTGACGTAGGTTACCGATAAGATAAAGATTATTTCTTGGATGCTTGCATGTTTGTATAATTCAATGTCTCTGGTGCTCCTAAATAGCTGTCTTTCAATCCTCCGCAATCTATCAGAATCTTTTCGAATACAATACTTGGATTGAGTGGGCGTATACGTAAAGTATGCTTACCTGCTGTTACTTTGTGTTGTGTTTCCGATTTAATTATCGGATTCGCTTGCCATTCGCCAAGCTCTCCACGATAGTGTCCGTTGAAGTTGATTATTTGTTCGTTCTCTCCATCCACACTGATGCCATAACTTAAGCCCTTGTTATGATTGAAGTTCAGTGTAGGAGCGAGTAGAAGAGTTACATTGATGTTGTTGCTTTTGGTGAAATCAATATCATATTCCAGATAACAATTTTCAGGGCAAACAGTTACAGGAGTTGTGGTTACACCGGAAAGTGTTTTACCAAAATCCGGAATTATTATCCACTGTGTTTCCTTTCCATTCGCAGCACGGGTATAGTGTTCTGCTTCCATTGAAACATATCCATCTTTTTCGGCAAATGTATGAGGAAATTTCTCTGGAGATATTCGTACGACTTCAGGCATGACTTGCTTTGGAGGATTATTCCATGATGTATAACCGATGTGTACCTGATCCATCATGTGGTTCCATTTCCCATCGCTTATCTGTTTGTTGTAGTATTGCATGAGCAAAGAGTCTCGCTTAAAACAACTG
The DNA here is from genome assembly GCA_019414725.1 of Bacteroides sp. Lineage (GTDB taxonomy): Bacteria > Bacteroidota > Bacteroidia > Bacteroidales > Bacteroidaceae > Phocaeicola. The sequence goes on along the minus strand of DXLM01000003.1, from coordinate 64,297 downwards.
GCTACTCTGTCTGCCCATATATTGGCTTCCGGGTTGTTTTCTTTTGCCAGTCGGTGGTTCATGGCTTGTGCATAATACATGTTGTACAGATTGGCACATGCCTGCACCGGAAAGTTCACAAGTTGTTCGTAGGTGTTCCGATAATTACCGGGCATTTCTTGCAGTAAGTTATCGGCATCGCGTGCCAGAGCATTGTATTCGTTTACAACTTTTTCCCATTCTCCGTAGTTGAAACTGTAAGTTTGATAGTTAAGCATTTCAGGGGTTACACGGCGGTTGTATTTAGGATAAAGCGACAAGATGCGTGCGGCTTCTTTGGCATAGGTCGTTCCAAACTGTTCACGACAGAATGATTCGGTATGCTCTTGAAGATTGTTTGCTTGAAATCTGTCGGGGTTCCATGCCATATCCAAAAAGAAAGTAATGGGATATTCCATTGGTTTCAAGTCGCCTACATTGACAATCCACAACTGTCGAATACCGTATTCGTATGCCAGATGCATCTGTTCCCATACTCTCGGGATAGGACTGATGTTAATCCATTTTGAATTTCGCGGTGCGCCGACATAGTCGAAATGATAATACATACCGTATCCTCCCTTACGAGGCTTTTCTGTCAGGTCAGGAAGTTTTCGTATATTTCCCCAGTTGTCGTCACAAAGCAGCAGAGTGATATCGTCTGGAACTTTCATTCCTTTATCGTAGTAATTTTGAACTTCTTTGTAAAGAGCCCATACTTGTGGTGTCTTATCGACGGATTTTCCGGTCACTTTACGGATGATCTGTCGCTGGTCATTGACGATTCTCTTCAGTAAAGCTATGTTTTTCTTTTCATTGGGAGTATATTCGTGGTCTTTACCTTCTTCTCCACCCATTGGAGCATCACCGTCGCCACGCATGCCTACCGTAACTACTTTTTCCCAGTTTCTAGCACGTTCCATACCGAATGTCCAAAATTCTTGAAGAGTTTTGGAGTTTGTCTGGTAATCCCATCTGCCACTTCCTCTCCGTTTCCAGTCTTGCTGGTTCAAAGCCATAGGCTCATGATGAGAAGTTCCCATAATAATCCCCATTTTATTGGCGAGAGGACCATTTTCTGCATCATCATCGTAGAAGGCATTTCCCCACATAGCAGGCCACATGAAGTTACCTTTCAGACGTAAAACCAATTCGAATACTTTTTCGTAAAACTTACTATTGAAGCCGCCGAATTTTTCATGTGCCCATCCACTTAATGCCGGAGCTTCATCATTCAGAAAAATGCCTCTGTATTTTACTTTAGGTTCCCCGTCAGAATAACTTCCGGGACGGATATATACATTTTCTCTATGTACAGTCGGAACATCTGCCCACCAGTACCAGGGAGAAACTCCCATCTGACGTGAGAGTTCGTAGATGCCGTATATTGTTCCTCGTTTGTCGCTTCCTGCAATCACCAGCGCACGGGCGATTCCTTTTTGTGGATGTTCCAGCAAACTAATAATGTATTTTTCATTTTTTCCAGCAAGTTCCTTTTCTGAAATCTTCTTATCTTTTATCAGCTGGCGTATAATCGGACTTTCCATGCTTCCTACATAGACACAAACAGAATCATTGCCAGCAGATGATGATACAACAGGACGGTTACCAGATACGCGGAAAAAATCTTCTTTCAGATTTTCAACCGCCATTCGGATTCCTTCGTCTTCATTGCTGTCGGTCACAATGCGGCAAGGAGTACATTGATTGATTAATGTAAAATATCCTGTTTCTTTTTGGAAGAATACAAACTGATCTGTAGCATGTCCCTTTATAAGAAATAGGGAAAGTACAGCAAATAAAATAAGTTTTTTCATGGTATAAAGTTACTTTTTGGTTCGTACAAAGGTAAGTATGTTTTTGTATGAAAACAAAGCTAGAATATGTTGCAGGTCATAAATGTAACACTGAGAAAAGTATATGTAACAGACATGGGGCGCGATGTAATCTGGTAGCAAGGCTTTGAATCAATAAGTGAAATGAAATGACCTTATTCCTTATACTTTTGTGTATCATGAAAAACAAAAAGAAAAGTATAGAATGAAAACAACAGATTGGTTTAATATTAAGTTAGGGTTAGTTTTATTATTTCTTTGCTCCGCTTTTGACTGCGGAGCAAAGATTACCTTACCCAAATTACTGGCAGATGGAATGGTCTTGCAACGTGAATGTCCGGTAAAGATATGGGGAAAATCCGATGTGGGTGAGAAAGTGGAATTAAAGTTCCGTGGCAAAACATTTCGTACTGTTGCCGATGAGAAAGGTTGCTGGATGATTGAGCTTCCTGCCTGGAAAGCTGGAGGTCCGTATGATATGCAAATAAACGAAGTGACTTTGCATAATATATTAATAGGTGATGTATTTCTTTGTTCCGGTCAGTCGAATATGGAACTTCCGGTATCTCGTATAATGGATAAGTTTGCCGAAGAAGTAAACAGTTATGAAAATCCGATGATTCATTATATAAAAGTGCCCTATTGTTATGATTTTAAGATGCCTCAAACTGATACAAAGCAAGCGGCGTGGGTACCTCTTACTAAAGATAATGTAATGAATTACTCGGCTTTGTGTTATTTCTTTGCAAAACTCTTGTATCAGCAAACAGGAGTTCCTGTCGGAATTGTCAATTCCAGTTGGGGAGGTACACCTGTCGAAGCATGGATAAGTGAGTCTGGACTGAAAGATTTTCCGTCATATCTGAATCAGAAAGCAATGTATGAGTGTGATGATCTGGTAACTGAAATTAAACAGTCTGAAAGAATGCATCAGCAGGAATGGCAGAAAGAATTATATAAATCGGATAAAGGACTTCACACTGAAACTCCCTGGTATGCGGCATCATTCGACGACCGATCATGGAAAACAGTTGATATGTTTTCTTCTTCATGGGCAACGAATGGATGGCGTCCGATAAATGGTTCGCACTGGTTCCGTCAGCAGATAAATATTCCAGAATCATGGAATAATAAAGAGGCCATACTTCGGTTAGGTTGTATTGTTGACGCTGATTCGGTATACGTCAATGGATGCCTGGTAGGAACAACCTCTTATCAGTATCCTCCCCGTATTTATAAGGTTCCGGCTGGAGTCTTGAAAACAGGACAGAACCAGATTACCGTACGTCTGATCAGCAACGGAGGATATCCCTCTTTTGTGAAAGAAAAGCCTTATAAGCTGATATGTGGAAAAGATGAAATCGTATTATCTCCGTCGTGGAAATATCATGTAGGAGCGGAAATGCCTTCTGCTCCGGCATCAACCAACTTTCATTATGTACCGGTAGGACTATACAATGGAATGATTGCACCTTTAGAAAATTACATGTTTAAAGGAGTCGTTTGGTATCAGGGAGAATCGAATGTTGGAAAATGGCAAGAATACTCATCTTTGCTGACTGCTTTGATGAAAGACTGGAGAAAGCTTTTCCAAAATGATAAGTTGCCTTTTTATATTGTTGAATTGGCTGATTTCTTGGCGCCTGATGATCCGGAACGTGCAAGCTGGGCTGCACTTCGGGCTGAGCAGGCAAAGGCTGCTCAATCGGTAGACCATGCTACATTAATAAAGAACAGTGATACCGGTGAGTGGAATGATATTCATCCGCTTGATAAGAAAACAGCAGGAACGCGACTTGTAGAAGCTGTACTGTCTGCTGAATGATAAAACAAAAAAAGAGATATACTATGAGCACAATTCAAAACCAGAAAGTAACTCTGACCGAAAAAATTGGCTATGGGTTAGGAGATTGTTCTGCGAACCTCGTGTTCCAGATGATGATGATTTATCAAACAAAATTTTATACCGATATATTCGGTCTGGAAGGAGCGATAGCGGGTACAGTCATGTTAGTGGCGCGTATAGTCGATGCTTTTGTTGATCCGACCGTTGGTATCTTGTCCGACAGAACAAATTCCCGATGGGGAAAGTATCGTCCGTGGGTGTTATGGACCGCTTTGCCTTTTATGGTATTCTATGTATTGGCATTCTATAATCCGGGTATTGAGGATAAAGGGCTTGTGGCTTTGTATGCTACTATTTCGTATACATTATTGATGACGATGTATTCATTCAATAATACTCCTTATTCTTCTTTGGGAGGTGTGATGTCTGCCGATATCAAAGAACGTACCAGTATTACTTCTATCCGTTTCATCTTTTCTACTATTGCCCAGTTTGTTGTTCAGGGGCTGACACTTCCTTTGGTCAGCAAGTTTTCCGATGGTGGAGATAAAGCTCATGGCTGGTTGTGTACTATTTCCTTGTTTGCGATAATAGGTTTCATTTTTCTTGTTACCGTATTTTTTTCTGCTAAAGAACGAATAACTCCTCCTGCCGGACAGAAAAACAATACACGTCAGGATATAAAGGATGTATTGAGCAGTTTGCCGTGGCGGGCTATGTTTGTATTGACACTGTTTGTTTTTATAACATTGGCAATGTGGGGAAGTGCAATGAACTATTATTTCGAAAATTATGTAGATGCAGGGGCGTTATATGCTTTTCTCGATAAGTTAGGATTGGTTGCAACCGAGGCTCAAGATTCAATAGGTTATTCTATACTAAATGCTTTTGGACTGATAGTCAGTTCTCCTGATAAGGCATACGAAGTTGGTTTTGGAGTTTTTAATATGTTAGGAGCTTTGGTTCAATTTTTCGGAGTAATTTTGTTATCAGAATATCTGGCTAATAAGTACGGAAAGAAGCAAACCTTCATTGTTTGTTTAACGCTGACTGCTATCTTTACAGCCATGTTCTACTTCCCGGCAAAGGACAATATAGGATTCATGTTTGTATTGAACTTCCTGAAGAGTTTGGCTTATGCACCTACCGTGCCTTTGTTGTGGGCGATGATAGCTGACGTAGCCGATCATTCTGAATATGTACATTATCGTCGTGCTACCGGATTTGTGTTTGCTGGAGTAGTTTTTGCTCTTAAGGCTGGACTAGGTGTGGGAGGAGCTATTTTAGGTTTCTTGTTGTCTGGCTTTGGCTATATATCAGGAGCAGGAGTTGCTCAAAGTGATTCGGCTATTCATGGAATTATACTTTCGTCAAGTCTTATTCCAGCAGCAACATTCTTTGTCGGAGTGATAGCTTTATTCTTCTATCCGATAACGAAAAAATATAATGAGAAAATGCAGGCAGAACTTGCCGAACGTAGAAGTAAAAACGATTATTAACCTTTAGAAAAATCATATCATGAGAGTGAAACACATTGCATCAGCATTATTGATAGCAGCTTTTGTTGCTGCTTGTGGAAATCAAAAGGCAACAGTAGTTGAAGAACCTTCTCTGAAGGATGCTGTTGGTGATAAATTCCTGATGGGAGTAGCGTTGAATGTTAATCAGTCTTCAGGTGTTGATACCAGTTCGATAAAACTTGTGAAACAGCATTTCAATTCGATTGTAGCTGAGAACTGTATGAAGTGTGAAGTGATTCATCCGGAAGAAGATCGTTACGATTTTACCTTGGCTGATCAATTTGTCAGTTTTGGAGAAAAAAATGGTATGGCTGTTATCGGGCATTGCCTTATCTGGCATTCACAATTGGCTCCGTGGTTCTGTGTGGATGAAAAAGGAAATAATGTGACTCCTGAAGTGCTTAAGCAACGCATGAAAGATCATATTACAACAATTGTAACCCGATATAAAGGACGTATAAAGGGATGGGATGTTGTAAATGAGGCTATTCTAGAAGACGGCTCGTATCGTAAAAGTAAATTTTATGAGATTTTAGGAGAAGAGTTCATTCCGTTAGCGTTTCAGTATGCGCATGAAGCTGATCCGGATGCAGAATTGTATTACAATGATTATGCCATGAATATGCCAGGCAAACGTGAAGGAGTAGTAAAGCTTGTCAGCAGTCTGAAAGAAAAGGGGATTCGCATAGATGCTGTAGGTATGCAGGGACATATGGGAATGGACTATCCTGATATTAATGAATTTGAACAAAGTATAGTGGCCTTTGCCGGAACTGGAGTAAAAGTGATGGTTACTGAGTGGGACATGAGCGCTTTGCCGACAGTAAAACAAAGTGCTAATATTTCGGATACCGTAGCTTATCAGAAAATGTTGAATCCTTATCCGGAAACATTGCCCGATTCTGTTTCTAAAGCATGGAATAACCGTATGAAGCAATTCTTCGGCTTATTTGAGAAACATGCTGATGTGATTAGTCGTGTAACTGCATGGGGAGTAAGTGATAGTGATTCATGGAAAAATGATTTTCCGGTGAAAGGACGTCATGATTATCCGTTGTTATTCGACCGTAACTATCAACCGAAACCTTTTGTAAAAGAAATTATGGCAGAGAGCCAGTTGCCGGCAGAAGAAAAGAAATAATAATCAGTTTTATCTATAAGAATTTAAATTTGATATTATCATGAAAAAAGAAGCAAGATATTTAGTTCCAGGTGATTATATGGCAGATCCTTCTGTACATGTCTTTAATGACAGACTCTATATTTATCCGTCTCATGACTGGGAAAGTGGAGTGCCTGAAAATGATAATGGTGATCATTTTAATATGAAAGACTATCATGTGTTTTCAACGGATGATGTGATGCATGGAGAGATTGTAGATCACGGAGTTGTTTTGAAAGTTGAAGATATAGCTTGGGCAGGCAGACAATTATGGGATTGCGATGTAGCTTTCAAAAATGGTAAATATTACATGTATTTCCCAATGAAGGACCAGAATGATATTTTCCGTATGGGAGTTGCTATAAGTGACAGACCTGAGGGACCTTTTATCCCACAATCCGATCCGATGAAAGGTAGTTACAGCATTGATCCTGCCGTATTCTGCGATGACGATGGCAGTCATTACATGTACTTTGGGGGAATTTGGGGAGGACAGCTACAACGTTATCGTGATAATAAAGCTATAGAGAATCCTTGCCTGCCGGCAGACAATGAACCAGCATTACCCGGTCGTGTAGTCAAGTTGCGTGATGATATGCTGGAATTTGCAGAGGCTCCACGTGCTGTCCTTGTCTTGGATGAACATGGAGAACCCTTGAAAGCTGGTGATCCTCACCGCTTTTTTGAAGCATCGTGGATGCATAAATATAATGGCAAGTACTATCTGTCGTATTCTACAGGAGATACTCATTTCTTATGTTATGCTATCGGTGATAATCCATACGGACCTTTTACTTACCAGGGTGTTATTCTTACTCCGGTAGTTGGATGGACTACTCATCATGCTATCGTGGAATATAAAGGAAAATGGTATTTGTTTCACCACGATTGTGTACCTTCTGGAGGAAAAACATGGTTACGTAGCTTAAAAGTTGTGGAACTGGAATATGATGCTGAAGGTAAGATTATTACAATAGATGGAGGAGGAGAATGATCAGGAATTTATTTCTCGGTCTGTTATTCTGCGGATGGACTTTAGGA